>JAFITR010000018.1 GCA_017116025.1 Simkania negevensis | reverse complement strand
TGTTAATGAACCGGCTTTTGTTATTCGATGGCGTCTTCTTCGAGCATGCGGTAGCCTACGCCGCGCACTGTTTCAATCCATTTGAGATTAGGGCCGAGTTTTTTGCGTAGCGAGGCGATATGGACGTCGATGTTTCTATCGACGATGAAGGCATCGTCATTTTGGACATCGTCGAGGAGCTGGCTGCGGGTGAGCACTTTGCCCCGGCTTATCAGCAAACGTTTGAGGATACCAAATTCGGATAGTGTGATGGCGATGGACTTCTCCCTTTTTTTCAGCAGGTAGCGGTCTATCTCCAGAGTGAATTCTCCGAACGTAAGAATCTTTGGTGTTTTCAGAGGTTCTATTTTTCTGCGCATCACGGCTTTGACGCGAGAAAAGAGGACTTTGGGAGAGAAGGGTTTGGCTACGTAGTCATCAGCCCCCAGTTCTAATCCTAGCACAACATCGAGCTCTTCGTTTTTTGCAGAGATGATGACGATAGGAATGCTTTTTAATTCCGGATGTTGCTTCATCTTCCTACAGACGTCGAGGCCATTGAGACCGGGGAGCATGACATCGAGGATGACAAGATCAGGTCTCTCCCTTTCTATGGCGCGAAAGCCATTGATTCCGTCGATCTCTACGTGAAGTAGGTAACCGGAGATTTCTGCCTGCAGCTTAATCAAGGCTGCGATATCTTCTTCATCTTCTACAAGAAGAAGTTTTGTCTTTTGAGCCATTCGTTTCCCCTCTTAACTCAATCGTATATTTTAACTAATTCGTACACTTCAGCTCCTTTTTATCGAAAACAGCGAATTTCTGTCGATATAATAGCGATCATCGAAAATAAACCCTCTGGGTATTTATGCAATAACGGCCTTTCTCGTTTTTGGTGACGTGTGCAAACGCTGTATGTGGGTCGTGTGTGAAGCATAGGAGAGCGTTGTTTTCTACCGCGCTTTGGAGAAGTAGTTCTTTCTCTTCGACGATTTTTTCTGGAAACCTGTCATATCCCATGGTAATGGGAAGATGAACCCATGGTGTTCCGGGGATAAGGTCTGAGCAGAATATGACGGTTTGTTGTGGGGAGTTGATGGTCAATACCATCATTCCAGGGGTATGCCCGTGGGAGAAGGTTACTGTTATCGAGGGGATGTTGGGTAGAGGTCCTTCTTTTTGGACGAGGGTGAGCTCTTTTGATTCTGTGAGGAGTGACGGAAGCTCTTTGATGAAGCTTGCGTGATCGCGTAGGTGTGGTTGTCTTGCTCGTTCCCATTGTTCTTCGCTGACAAAAAAAGAAGCGTTGGGAAAGATGAGCTGCGGTTTTTCTTCTTCGTTGTAATCGGACAGCAGTCCTCCAACATGGTCGAAATGCATATGGGAGAGGATGATGATGTCGATCTCTTCGGTAGAAACTCCTTCTTTGGCAAGATTCTTAACAAGGGCGTTTGTCTTGCCTTGGATGCCGTACCGTTGGCGAAGCTTTTCGGGGAAGAAGGTTCCGATACCAGCATCGATTAAGATGCGTGTGCCGTCGTCATTGGTGATGAGTAAGGAGCGTGTAGCGAGCGGTATGCAGTTGTATTCGTCGGGTGTAGCCCAACGTTTCCATAGTTCTTTTGGGGCATTGCCAAACATTGCTCCGCCGTCCAGCCTTTGTTCGTTACCTTCTATTGCACAAAATCTCATCTGCCTCCACAGTTTCTCTATTTTAAATAATAGAACAAGGCTTGTAAGATATACGATCGCCTCCTATTCAACAAAGGGTAGTTTCTCGTGGCAGAAGGAATGACAAAGATTAAGGTAGCACCGAATTCGAAAGAGTCGGAGATGATGGTATTAGGCTGCATGCTGACGAGTATGAACAGTCTCAATATTGGCTGTTCGCATCTTGATGATTCCGACTTCTACTATACAGAACACAAAATCACCTTTTCTGCACTGCGCAATGCGTACGTCAATGACGAGCCTGCTGATATTCATATCATTAGCGAAGAGCTCAAGCGTACGGACAAACTCGATGCGATAGGTGGTGTTTCCTATCTTACTACCTTAGCGCAGTACGCGGGAACATCGGCCTATATTGAAGAGTATGCCAAGCTTGTCGGAGAAAAATCGATTCTTCGAAAGATGATCAATGCTGCCCAGCTGATCGAAAAAGATGCTTTGAATGAGCCAGATGATGTTTTTGGCTCGCTTGACAATGCGCAGAAGATGTTGTTTCAAATCAGCCACAAAGCGAGCACAGACCAGGGCGTCGTCATCCAGGATATCTTGTCAGGTGCTAAAACGGAGTCGAAAATTCCCTACCTCCAGGAGCTTGAAGAGCGCCAGGAGCGGTTTCGCCTTCTTGGTCCTGACGAACCTGGTATTACAGGGATCCCTACCCATTTTACCGATCTTGATAAGCTGATTAATGGCCTCTCTCCTTCCAACTTGATGATCCTTGCTGGGCGCCCTGCGATGGGTAAAACGATGTTGGCTCTCAATATTGCGGAAAATGTCTGTTTCAAGAATAAAATGCCTGTTGGTATCTTCTCCTTGGAGATGTCGTCCGAGCAAATCCTTCATCGCCTCGTTTCTTCACAAGCAGAAGTTGAAGCGGAAAAGATCAAGCGCGGAGCGTTGAATGGCCCTGAGTATCAACAGGTTGTCGCCGCTGTCAACGAGATGCAGAAACATACAATGATCATTGATGATCAGCCGGGGTTGGCGATCAATGACCTTAGGGCAAGGGCGCGTCGCATGAAGGAAAGTCATGACGTTAGACTGATCGTCGTTGACTATCTGCAGCTCTTGTCGGGCTCGGGCTCGTCAAGGTCGACGGAGAGCCGTCAAAATGAGATATCGGAGATCTCTCGTATCCTAAAGACGACAGCGCGCGAACTCGATGTCCCTATACTCTGCTTGTCACAGTTGTCGCGTAAGGTAGAAGAACGTACCGGACACCGTCCTATGATGAGTGATCTGCGTGAAAGTGGTTCGATCGAGCAGGACGCCGACGTTGTGATCTTCTTGCTCCGCCGTGAGTACTACGACCCTTTAGATAGGCCGGGAATGGCAGAGTTGATTGTTGGTAAAAACAGGCACGGTAGCGTGGGTACTGTTAACCTGACCTTCAGAGGCGATATTGTCCAATTCACCAACTACACCAATATTGCCTTCGAAGAAGCCCCCGATTTAGTGAAAAGATGATGCAGCAACAGGAGGTCAAGATTAACGAGGCAGCGGAAGGGTAACGAGGCAGCGAGAGGTGAACAAGGCAGCGGAAGGAAACGCAAAGACGCAGAGAGCGCAAAGAAGCGCAAAGAAAAAAGAGAGTCGTGCAAATAAATAGCAAGAGATCCACTGGAATTTTTACCACAGAGTTGATACTTAATTTTTGTCTTTCTTTGCGCTCTCTGCGTCTTTGCGTTTCCTTCCGCTGCCTCGTTACCCTTCCCTGCTTCGTTAACCTTTGACGTATGCTTCTAGAGCGGCTTCCATCTCGGTGCTGGCCCCTCTTGCCTTGCTGTGGGTTACGCGGTAGAGAAGGCTGTTGACGGACTTGATGTAGTTATACAGGGCGAGTTCTTCTTCAATACGTTGTCCCCAGACACGATCAAGGAAGGCAGGGGTGAAGATCTCTCTATCTGCGTTTGACAAGCCTAGCTGGTTAAAGACGATGCGCGCTTTTAATGCTGGATTACGGCTCCAACCTCCTCGTATGCCTTGTATCCCTTGCAAGGCGATCTCATCCAAAGAGACCCTCTTCACTCTGCCCCACTTCCTGCTCAACTTATTGTATGCTTGGGTTACCTTCTTTTCAAAAGAGTTGAAGAGAGGCAGATAACGTCTTACCAAGAGATCGAGCGTTTCTGGAGGAGGGCTAAATGTCCCTCTCTCCAAATAGCAGGTGAGTAGGGCTAGGTTGGCTTGGCTTCTGTTGAAATGTGGGTAAAGCTTTTTCATCTCTACAACAGTCGTGTTGTAAAAATGTACAAGCAGTTCATATCCTTCTTTTAAGTAGAGATAGTCGCGTGTACATTTTTCTTTGCTAAGGCGTTGCTTGCCAGCACGTACTCCTGGGCTTTCAAAAAGAAATGTATATTCTTTTACCTCTAGAATGATCTCGTTATACAGCTCCTCCCCCCCGATATCAGCTAATTCGTCATTGGGAAAGGGATGGTGATTGCGGCGGTAGAGGCGTTGATAGGCCTGGTGGATCACCCCCAAATCGTCAAAATAATAATCGAGCAGAGGTTTGTAATAGAGACCAAGCAAGTTGAAAAGATGTAAAGCGAGTTGTTCTAAATAGAGCTGTGGATCAGTGAAAAGAGCGTCGTGATCCTTGCGATCTGTCAGCATAACACTACCTCCTTGTAGAAAGATGCCTATTCTTATGATTGCATAAAATTTTTTAAAACTCCACAATGATTGCTGTTTTATTGTTCGTTGCGTTATGATGTGCGGACAAATAGGCTGCAAACATTTGGAGTTACGCATGTCATCAGTCAAAAAAAAACGTAGGCAAAAAATTGCCAAGCATAAACGTAAGAAGCGCCGTCGTCGCGATCGTCACAAAAAGAAGAAGTAGCTTTTTGCTTTGTTCTTATGTGGATATATCCTGTTGAATATGATGTGATTGTTGTGGGAGCAGGTCATGCGGGCTGTGAAGCTGCGCATGCTGCTGCCGTCATGGGAGCAAATACCCTCCTCCTTACGATGAATCTCGATACGATTGCGAAGATGAGCTGTAATCCTGCTATCGGAGGGACTGGCAAGGGGCAGATTGTTCGTGAAATCGATGCTCTTGGCGGGTTGATGGGGGGCGTTGCTGATCAGACGGGTATCCAATTTCGCATGTTAAACAGGTCGAAAGGTCCTGCTGTTTGGGCGCCGCGTTGTCAGTCTGACCGCGTTGCTTACAGTTACACAATGAAGCATGCATTGGAGAGAGTTCCCAATTTGGAGATCAAACAGGGGACTACACAATCGGTTTCTGTTGAGGACGGCTGTGTACGTGGCGTAGAGACGTTGGAGGGGGTCGTCTACCGGAGCCAGGCGGTGATTATCACCGCAGGGACGTTCATGCAGGGGTTGATTCACATCGGAGAAGTACGTTTTGCTGGAGGGCGTGCTGGAGACAAGCCGTCGACGGGGTTGTCGAAATGTTTAGAAGAGTTAGGATTTCGCTTAGGGCGCCTTAAAACGGGTACTCCGCCGCGCATCAACAAGCGGTCGATTGACTTCTCTAAGGTGGAAGAACAGCCTGGCGAAGAGGACGTTGCTTTTTCTTTTAGCGCAAAACGTTCCGTGCGTCTCATGCCCCAGCTTTCCTGTCATATTACCTATACTACACAGGCGACCAAAGAGATTATTCAAGACAACTTGCACCGTTCGGCAGTATACTCGGGAGAGATGCGCGGTGTTGGCCCGCGCTACTGTCCCTCTATCGAGGATAAGATTGTCCGTTTCGCCGATAAGGAACGTCACCAAATTTTTCTCGAGCCTGAAGGGGTCCATACCGAAGAATATTATGTGAATGGTATCTCCTCTTCGTTGCCTTTTGAGGTGCAGCTGGATTTTCTTCGTACGATCATTGGACTTGAGAAGGCGGAGATCATGCGGCCTGCTTATGCGATTGAATATGACTATGTTGTTGGAGGACAAATCACCCACTCCTTAGAGGCCAAGAGTGTTAACGGACTTTTTATTGCTGGCCAAGTGAACGGGACCACAGGGTACGAGGAGGCGGCGGGCCAAGGACTCGTTGCTGGTATTAATGCCGCTTGTAAGCTGCAGGGACGCCCCTCATTTACTTTGCAGCGTTCTGAAAGTTACATCGGCGTGATGGTTGACGATCTTGTTACCAAAGAAGAAAAGATGGGAGAACCCTATCGCATCTTTACTAGCCGCGCTGAATATCGCCTGTTGCTGCGCCAAGATAATGCGGACCTGCGCCTTGTCCCGCGTGCTTATGAGGTGGGGATGGTGTCGAAAGAACGGTATGAACAGCTTCTTGGAAAGCAGAGAGTCATCAACGAAGAAAAAAAACGGTTGAATGCAATATATAAACAGGTTGATGGTAAAGGTGCTTCTCTTGCACAACTTCTTCGAAGGCCTAGTTACTGCTATCGTAAACTTGCCGAAGAGTATTCTGAAGTGAAAAACCTTGATGCTGAAACGGAAAAGCAAATTGAATTTGAACTCAAATACGCAGGCTATATCGAGAGGCAAAACAAAGATGTCGTACGCCTTAACCACCTCGAACATCAACAGATCCCACAAAAAATTGATTTCCATACAATTGAAGGATTGAGTAGTGAAGCTAAGGCAAAGCTCTCACACGTTCTCCCTAGCAACCTGGGACAAGCTTCGCGTATACAAGGTGTCTCGCCAGCAGATATCCTCGTCCTTATGGTCGCCATTAAAAAAATGCAACTATGCAGCTACCCCTCCTCTGTCGGGGTATCTGACTAGTTCCGAACATCAGGTATAGCGATGCCGCAAGCAGGAAAGCATAACACGATTCTCGTTGTCGATAGCGACAAAGAGGCGCAGACACGTATTGCTGCTATTTTGGGGCGTCAGTATAGCCTCGTTGAGGCCGCATCGGAAAAAGAACTTCTGGAGCGGCTTGATACAATGGCGATTGACCTTGTTATTATTGCAAGAGACCTCCCTGACACTACCGGTATTGAAGCGTGCAAAAAAGTATTGGGAAGAAGAGATAGTTATCAGTTGCCTCTCCTTATTGTCACACGTCAGAAAGATGAACATTTTGTCGATGAGGCTTTCAGTGCAGGGGTGACGACCTTGTTGACCAAGCCTTATGGTGCCTTTGAAGTGTTGGCGGCGGTGCGTACAGCGTTTAATGTGCGGGCAGCAAAAAAGCAGATGGGCCGCTCCGTATCGGAGCTGAAAATCCTCGCTGAAAAAGACCCTTTGACTAATCTCTACAACCGTCGTGTCTTTAAACACTATGCTGCCAAAGAGATCAGTCGAGCCTATCAATTTGGTAAATCACTCTCTTTATTGATGATCGATATCGATTTCTTTAAAGAAACAAATGATGAATATGGCCATCCTATTGGCGATGAAGTCCTTGTCGAATTCTCGCAGCGCTTGATGAAAAATCTGCGGCGATATGATCTTATTACTCGCTATGGAGGAGAGGAATTCGTTGTTCTTCTGCCTCACACTTCATTGAAACAAGCCTATAACGTGGCAGAAAAGCTGCGGGAATGCATTGCAAATACTCCTTTTATAACAAAAAAGGGAAAGATCTCGATCACCGCTTCCATCGGAGTGATTTCTGCAACAGACAAGGGCTGGGACTTGGGACACCTTATTAGGGTTGTTGATGAAGCACTTTTTAAAGCAAAACGTGGCGGGCGTAACCAGGTCCGCCTTGCTGAAGAAGAAGATCAGTAGCACTTTGTGAATAAACACCCCCTCACTCTTATTTTGTTAGACGATCTCTTTATCTTCGACCAGCTTCGGTTGGAAGAGGCTCTCCTGCGCGCTGACGATGGCAACTACTGCATCATCAATACAGGCTCTGCCGATGCGATCGTTATGGGTATTTCTGGTAAGCCAGAACGGCTTGTTGATACCAGGCTTGTAGCACAAAGAAAAGTTCCTATCATCAAACGTTTTAGCGGCGGAGGTACCGTCTACATCGATTCCAATACATTATTTGTGACCTTCATAGGAAAAAAAAACATTATCGGTAATAAAAATTGTTTCCCTGAGTCGATTATGCGCTGGAGCTATGATCTCTATCGCCCCGTCTTCAACCATTCACAGTTTCAACTCAAAGAAAACGACTTTACTTTTGGCCAGCTGAAGTTTGGGGGTAATGCGCAATATATCAGAAAGGAGCGCTGGCTTCACCATACCTCCTTCCTCTGGGACTACGATCCTGCAAAGATGGCGTGTCTCCTGCTGCCAGAAAAACAGCCGGACTACAGAGCCCGACGACCCCATAGCGACTTTTTATGCTCCCTCAACAGCTACTTCAAAAAGAAAGACAACTTCTTCGATAAGCTGACCACTGAACTCGCCCAGCGTTTTGACCTGCGCTATGTCGAACGCCGTGAAGTCGATCACATCATCACAAGACCCCACCGCATGGCCACCAAACTGCTGTAACAAAACCCATCCTTTCTACAAAAAAAATATCATTGTGATACAACAGGTGCGCAGCAAAAAACCGGCCGAAGGTCTGTTGCCCTTTCTGTCTGTTTTGCGTTACTTTTATCTCATTGACCTCTTATTCACTCACGGATCTCACTGGCTCAGTGGTGAATTGCGCAACAAGGCCTTCCCAAGGTTTCTGTTTGGCCACGGCTGGAGCTGTTGTTGTGATTTTGGCCGCCCTTCTACTCTCATTCAAAATTAAATCAATATATTGAGTTTGATTCTTATATAAAATCAATATATTGACTTTAGATAGCTTTTATAATATCATAAAATAAAAAGATAAGGGGGTGTTTCAGTGAAAACAGGGAAAAGATCAGAGAGGTTGCTTTTAGAAGAAATTGCTAGTTTTGCTCGTTCTCTTCAGAAGCAGCAGCGAGGCCTTGAAATAGGTCAATTAATTTCGTTGATTCGCAAACAGTTGATGATGTCGCAGCGGGCGCTTGCCGAAAAGTCCGCTGTACCTCAATCCACAATATCTAAAATCGAGTCAGGAGATTTACGACCGAACGTTTCTACGCTCGATAAAATTTCAAACGCTTTAAATTACGACCTTCTTATCACGGTAGTGCCTCGAGCAGGCTTCGAAGAAATTCGTCGAAGGCAAGCGGTAGCCAAGGCGAAAGAGAGGGTTGAGTATTTACAGGGAACAATGAGCTTGGAAAAACAAAAAGTGGACAAAAAGTTTTTAGAAGAGATGATTGAAGAGGAGACGCAAAGGCTTTTGCATTCTCGAGGTTTTGATCTGTGGGCGAAAGGCTAGTGAAACTTATCTATCCTCAAGGTGCTACTCCTATTAATGACATAAGCGGTCTTAAGCTTACATGGGTAAGAACTCAGAGCGATTTAAACAAAGTTGAGGCAGAGAACATCGCTTCTGCTGTTGGGAAATATTTGACGAGGCCAATTCGCGCTCCTCAAGATTGGTTCAATCTATTTTTCTTGCAAGAAGTTCATCTTGCTATGTTTGGAGAAGTATGGGACTGGGCTGGCAGTTTCAGAACAAGACAACTGAGTATTGGTGTACCTTATTATCAAATTAGAAATGAACTGGCTCAGTTTTGCGATGATGTACAATTTTGGTGTGATAAAGGATGTGAGCTGACATTTCTTGAGCAAGCGGCAAAAATCCATCACCGGCTTGTGTTCATTCATCCATTTCTTAATGGAAACGGTCGATTTTCCAGACTTGTTGCAGATCGTTATCTAAAATTCTGGGATTTGCCTTTCCCTCGTTGGCCAGTTGATATTGGAAACGATGGGCAAAAAAGGAGGTGGTATATTGAATCGCTCAAAGAAGCTGATCGAGGTGACTATGAACCTTTGATCGAATTTATGATTGACTGTGGTTCGTACGATCCTGTGTTAGGCGTACTGCTTGGGAACAGCTTTTATCGGAAGCATTTTAAAGGACAACGTTTAATTTTATTGGTTAAGGCTTATCTTCGGCGAGGTTGCGATGTAAACGAGGAAGCCGATGACGGTCATCGGCCACTCGATATTGCTTTAAAACACGGTCTTCTGGATGTTTCACGACTTCTTTTAGAATACGGAGCTGTTATGTGAGGTAGCAGAGTAAGGCAGAATAAGGGGTCAGGCTTGATTCCCCTTCTTGCAACTGAGTTGCAACAATATGCGTGCTTAGCTTGATGCGTATGGGGCAACGCCCTGGGTATAAACATCCAAATAATGCAGGCTGAAGGCCTGCTACATTTACTAACGTGCTAGTTAAAGGTCGAACTCACGTATTCTTAATATCTTAGAGGAACCGACAAAAATTCAAGCAGATAATAACGAGGTAGATGATTGAGTAGCTATTCCTGCTCGGGCAAAAAAAAAACCGCCGATAGGGGTCCATTGGCGGAACCTTCAACCTGTATATACAGGGGGGAACGCTCCCCAGTAGGCGCTCGCGCCTACTGGCCTCGTGTTCCCCTAAATTGAGTTTCGTTGAGGTACTCAATTTGCCAATGGGGTGTCCCTATCAGCAGATAGATCATCTTTTCCATCTACGCATCCCCGTGCTACTTTTGGCCTCAGTGTAAACTCTGTTTATTTCTTCTGCTACCATTTTTCACAGGAAGAGAAAATATTACTTAACACTTTGACGGTCAGTACTTTTCTGCTTTTTTTGGCTGTAGTCCATTGTAATTAAAACACTTATACAAAACTCCTCCTTTAGATGGAAGGGTGTATGAGGAGAAGAGTGCGAAGGTTCCTGCAGGTTCTGCGTTTTGAAAGTATGGCGTTAGTGGGGCGAGGTTCCTCTTTGGGTTGATCAGAGATCCTAATGGTTTGATATCGAATGCATTGAAATAAAAACCTATTGCTTGTTGTTGCGTCTGCATTTGTGGCCAGTAGGAGAATTGGTTTTTTCTGTCGCCGTGGAGATTGAGGAAGTAGGCGCGTTTTTGTCCGGGGCTATAGAAGCTGAGGATACTTGTCATTTGGTATGAGTCAGCGAAGAGGAAGTGTTTCTGGGGGTCATAGCCGGCATCTGTGAGGATCTTGGGCAGTTTTTTCCAGCCGATGCTATGTCGGAAAGGGTTGATTTTGTAGGGAATAGGGAATGCAGAAACGATTGAATGGGTTTGTATGTAGGGGATTGTCATGGTTAAGGAAGAGAGGATGATGGAGAGTGTGGCGCCCGTGAGGAGCCAGCGTTTCCCGTTTTTTAAATGGGTTGTGGCGTACCAGGCGGTGGCGGCACAGAGGAAGGGGTAGAGGTATGCGGTCCAGTTTGCTTGGATTTTATTCAATAGGGAGAGAAGGAAGTAAGAGAGGAGAATAGGGGCGAATGAGAAGAGGAAAATAATGGGCGGGGAGATTTGTTTGCGTTTTCTCCATGCGTAGACGATAGCAGTGATGAGGAGGAGGAAGAAGATGGGGGAAAGCACAGCGAATTGTCCGGCAAGGAATTCGAAGAAATTTCCGTGGAAGAGGGGTTTTGTTGTACGGGGGCCGGGGCCTCCCAGGAGTTGTCCGAGCAGGTGTCGATAGGTTGCCCAGTCGTGTGAAGTATTCCAAACAAGGCTAGGGAAAAGTCCTAGGAGGGAGAGTGCCATGCCGCAGGGAAGCGTTTTTTTCCGGAACGAAGGGGTGTATGTTGCAAAGCAGAGGATAGGGAGCCATAAGATAAGCGGTGTCCATTTGTAGAGAAGTCCACAGGCTAAGAATAGCCCTACGAGGAGAAAGTTAGGGGTCTCTTGTTTCCTCACTGCTTTTACACATGGAATCGCTGCTAGGATAAGGAAAAGGATGGCTCCGCCATCCGTTGTTGCAGCAAATGTTGAGAGGATACCCAAAGGAGAGAGTGCGATCATTGCTCCTGCCCAAAAGGCTCCCTCTTTTGCTATTCCTGCAGAACGGGCTAGTGCGTAGAGAGCAAAAGTAATCAGTGTAGAAATGACTACTGCACCGAAGCGGATACCAAGTTCTGTGTTGCCAAATAGTTGTGTGGTAAGCCAGATCTGCCAGGCAATGCCAGGAGGTTTGCTGTAGTAACCCCAGCCGAGGTCTTGGCTCCACGTCCAATATTGTGCTTCGTCAGGGGAGAGGCCTATGTCAGAATAGAGGATTAATAAGATAGCACCTACAATTTTGATGGCAGCTAGAGCCGCTAGATGGCGGAAAGAGAGGCGGGCAATCGAAGAGGAGAGGGGCGGCATGGTTATTTATTCATTTTTGTAATTATTCACCTCCTGTTGCAGGCTGAAGGCTTGCAGCAGGAGGTGAATAGTTACGTTAAAACCTGTTTTCCCATTCGCGGATATTTTGGAGTAACTCTTCTCTTGTCGGTTTTGTGTGGAGGAATTTTCTGTTCCGTTGTTCTGAGGTAAAGTGTGCTACTTTGGCGAGAAGTTGCAGGTGGCGTCTGTCGTCGCAGGCAAAGAGGAAGAAAAGAACGGTAACGGGTTTTTTGTCTAGTGCGCCGTAATTGATTGGCTGTTTAGGGTAGACAACGGAGACAATATCGAAGTGGGTCTCGAGTAAAAAGTCTCTGGTATGGGGCATCGCAATCCCTTCATTGAGGGCGGTGGGCATTAGCTTCTCCCTATCGAGCAGGAGCTCTGTCAATGATGTGGCATCGAGGTCGAGGTGTTGGACAATAGACAAGACAGCATTTTTGATGACTTCTTCTTTCGATTTGCCGGGAACGTCTTTGTATATCCCGCCTTTGTTGACGGCTCGATAGAGGTTGAACTGAGAAATCCCGCGAGGGTTTTTTGCTTTGCCTTCTTGAAGCTCGGTCGCAAAGCTAACACTCCCGTTGTTGCTATGCTGCTGCTTCTCGTTGCTCTCTGTGTGGAAAGTGAGTACCCAGTTTTCAACCTCATTGCGGTTGAAACGGCACTCGTTATTAAGGCGGTAGGAGGGTATCTTCCCGTCTTGTAGCCATCGGGTGACGGTCTCTTCCGTGACGTTAAGAAGATCCGAGACGTCTGTTAGATCAAGATCCATAGCCTATCCTCTTAAAAACCTTCGAAGTGTTGTGTGATCTCCTCTTTTGAAGAGAGCTCTAATAACTTTTTTCTCCTCTCGTTATCTTTGATCGCTGTGGTAAGGCGAGAAAGAATCTGGAGGTATTCTGTTTGCTTGTCATCGGGACCGCCAATCATGAAAACAATCTGGACCGGCGCGCCATCGAGAGCATCCCAATTAATTCCCTCTTTTTGAATGCCTACAGCAATAAAGAAGTCGTCGAAGTCGGGCAGCTTAGCGTGTGGGATCGCAACACCCATGCCAATGCCTGTTGATACGATCTTTTCCCTTGCTAAAATGGCGTGGTAGAAGGCTTCTTTGTCCACAAGCTTCTTGTTGCTGTCGAGAAGATCGATGAGCTCTTTAATCGCTTCATCACGTGTTGTTACATCAAAAAAAATGACGAGGTTAGGAGAGATATAGTTTGTGATGGCGACCATGATTCCTCTAATCTTTTCCTGTATGTCCAAACCCTTGTTCACCTCGTAATGTCTCGGGAAGGGAGGTGCAAAGGATGAAGTTGGCTCGTGCTACGGGGGCAAGCACAAGTTGTGCTATGCGCATTCCCGGTTCAACTGTGAATAGCGACTTGCCGTGATTGATCAGAACGATAGAGATCTCTCCTCGGTAATCAGCATCGATCGTCCCTGGTGTATTTAATACAGTGATTTGATGTTTCAACGCAAGGCCGCTGCGAGGGCGTACTTGTATCTCGTACCCCGTGGGGATGGCGACTGACAGGCCTGTAGGGATCAGGAGGGAGTTGCCAGGTGCGATCTCGACAGGGTCTTGGAGGTTGGCATGGACGTCGGCCCCTGAAGCGTCGCGAGTGGAGTATCGGGGCGTGGGGTGTGCTGTTTTGCTTAAGAGAGGGATGTCGATCTGTTTTGTTGTCACACGTCTCCTTGAGCGGTTTTATGATCTAGTCCTAAATAGAGTATCACCAATATTTATTTTTGCCTACAAGATATATATGAAATAATGTACCATTCTTGCCTCGTAATGGTTGATATGGAGAATTCGTTATGTCTACTGCTGCTAGTTCTGATGTGGGGAAAGTGGATTTGTGCAGGAGAATTTGGCCTCCGGCCACTGGAAACAGTTTGGGTGATCCTTGGGTTGATCCTTCGGTTGATCCCAGGGATGATCAGGTGGCCGCCGTTGCCGGTGCCACGGCGGCTGTTGCTACATCTGCGCTTGCATCTCTACTTAAGCCTACTGCCGCATCTTCTATAGAGCAAAAACAGATTGTCTTGCAGCGGGCCTTGAGTAGTTATTTTCACCATTTGCTGAGTCTGGATGAGTTGTCTAAGCAGGTTCGTAATTTGTTGTCTAAGGGGTTTTCCAAGGATAGTGAGGCATGTGAAGATCGTGAGGCATGTGAGTTGTCCTATAAAACACTATACGAGCAATATCAAATAGAAGTAGGGGTGGTGTCATCAGCGTATCAAAAGTTTTCTGAGGCTCAAAATAGTTATGACGCTGTTGCATATGGGGAGTATTTTCAATGCAAACAAAATTATTTAGTCAAGTTGCGAGAGTATATTACTTTGAGAGAGGCCCTGTATAATAATTTGTTGCAATTCAGAGAAGCTCAACCCAATTCTCGTGATGATGTTCGTAGGAATCCTCCCTGGGATTGGGAGAAGTTTATGAAATCTTATGGACCCCTTCTTTCTAAGCTGTTGGAATTAGGAGAGACTAGGCTTAAAATGTCGTCTGACGCCATCTTAGCTATAGTGGATCGGATTAGAACAGTATATCGATCCTATGATGCTTGTCTGAAGCAACTGGTTCAATTGTCAGAAGTGTTTTCTGTGCATAATCAAAAGCGTCTCTTTTCTTTATATCCCTGGGTTTATCTCAATTCTAGAGAGAATACGAAATCATTGTCGCAGGAGATGGAGCAGCGTTTCCAAGAGGAACAGCGTAAATCTGGAGGGCAGCATATGATGAAGCTGTTGGAATCTCTTTTTCCGGAAATTATAGAAAAATTTTCTGAGCAAAAGCGAAAGCGGCCAGATGATTTTTCGAGATATGTAGATGGAGTGATGTCTGCTTTGCCGATACAGCAGGTTTTTCAGGGAGTAGAGGGGATGCTTCCTGCGGAGGCATATCGGTACGTTTTGAGTGGTTTGCCTCCAGCTTCTCTTTCGGAGTACCAACAAGTAGAGAGCGAAGATAGGGTGTTTGCTGCGGATATCTACAAGTTTGTGCAGAAATTTCCTGTTGTCCCTTTTACGGGTGTGTTGGATTTTGAAGCAAAAATTGTCTTTGAAGTAAAGGAACCTGTTTCGTCGTCCCCACTATCCGCTGTATGAGCGTCGTTGTGTGGCGATGGTATGGGCGATTTTTTTCACTGCCATAGAGAGTGACACACGCAGTGTGGAACCTTCCTGGAAGTCGGCAACAGCCCAATGTGTGATGCGTTGTTGTTCCATGAAGCCCCACGCTTTGCCCCATTTGTTTCTGTCGTCGCGGTCACATACGGCCAGAGGGATCCCTCCAGCTTTCTTTACCAGAGAAAAACAGGGTATGTCGGTGTAGCCGTCGCCGACGAAGATGATCTGGTCCATAGGGATGCGTTTTTCGTCGTCTTCAAACTTCTTGTTTACAGCAAAGGGGTTTGTACGCGTCTTCATTCCTGTGAGCCCTTTGGCGATGTGGAAGAGGTAGCGTGTTTTGTCTGTAAAGCTAACGATACGTTTAGGAAAGGAGATGGAGCCATTGTTGTCGTAGGCAAAATCGCAGCCCCAGATGTCGGTGAAGCTGCTTGCTATGGTGGTATGGCGTATGACTTCTTCTAACCCGCTACTGATGACGTAGAATTCTAAGTTCACTGTTGGAGAGGCTTCTTTCGCTACTTGTTGTAGATGGATAAAAATTTCTGATACACCAGGATAGAAGGTGAGCTTCTTGCCCCACTCCTGGAGCTTCTCTTGTGTGATCGCTTCCCCTTTAGGTTGCCGTTTGCTGATTTCAATCATCTTGTAAAGGTAGGCGGGGATAGGGTCCCAGTGGCTTTGGTAGAGGGTGTTGACATCTTCCCAAAAGGCGGGAACGTCGATGCCGAGGGAAGCGAGGAACGCGGATGTGCTGTCTGGACTTAATGTGTCGTCAAAGTCGAAGACGATGGCTATTATTTCTTGTTGCACGATGGCCTCATCAGGGCTTTGTTCATGTTGCAGGCCTTGCTGCAATATATAGATGTTTTTCGTTAAATACAACATCATATTTCGTAACGGGGGCAACTATAAGTAGCGGTAAAAAAGGAAACAGAGACGGCAGGGACAACAAAGACCGCCATCCTTTTTTGTGCTCTTGTTGTTACGCTCTTTACCGTTGATTCTCAACGAGCAACATCGGAAACCAAAACTACAAAACCGGCAACAACGGACAGCGCTTCTGTTGTCCCTGTTGTCCCTTCTGTTCCAAGGTATAATTCTCCCAGG
>JAFITR010000176.1 GCA_017116025.1 Simkania negevensis | reverse complement strand
CTGGCGGAGTCATTACAACTTCTGACATGCGTATCCAAGCGGAGAAGATTCGATACATCAATACAACAGCCGAAGGCATCCCCATCACTACTGTTGAAGCAGAAGAGAACCTCATGCTCAACTACCAGGGATACACTTTTATTGGTGAGCACATTAACTATAACTTCACAACAAAGTCGGGCGTTCTCTACAAAGGACGCGTAGCAGTTCCTCCCTGGTATATAGGGGGAGAGACGATCAATATCCTACCTGACGGCTCATTTGAGATCCTCGATGCCTACATCACAACATGTCCAAGCTGTAACGACAACTGGAGGATCACTGCCAAGCGAATCCTTCTTACAGAGAACTCATCTATCTATGCCTACAACGTCCAGTTTCGCTACCTCACCATCCCCTTCTTTTGGATGCCTACCTATATCACGCAGCTTGACAGCCTCAAAGACACCCCCATCTCAGGCCAGCTGCACTGGGGAGGAAGCAAGGGAACGCGTATTGGAGTCCGCTATCGCATATTTTCTGAAGAGAAATGGAAGTCCTTTTTGTCTTTAGACTACCTTCTCAAGCGAGGGCTTGGCGGGGGCATAGACCTCCAATACGAAGAGAAGGCAAGTGGGGCGTCGCTCTACAGCAAGAATTTTTTTGCTTACGACAAATCGCAAGAGGCATTTGATAAAAAGAGACGTTTCCGCTTTATGGGGCGGTACAACGACATTTTTTTTGACGACAACATCACCATAGCCCTGCAATACGACAGGCTCAGCGACCCTGATATGACAAGCGACTATACCATCGACGATTTTACCCTACCGAATCCTGAAGTGACAGAACTTACAGCACGCACGCAGCAGAAGGATTGGCTTGCTCTGCTCCATACTCGTGTCCGTATAAACCCTTTTCAATCTGTCGACCAGAAACTTCCTATAACGACATTACACATCCGCCCTTTTGCAATAGCAGATAGTAGAGTGGTCAGCACCAACACCTTTACTGCTGGTTACCTCGATTATCTCTTCAGTAAGGACCTTCCTCCTTCTTTCCAACCATTTCACTCTGTACGTGCCTCGACATCAAACAGCCTCTACTGCCCTATCTCTATCAGCCACTTTACACTGACACCACTCATCCGCTTCGACGGCATCATATATGAGAACAGTCCCGATAGAAACGCAGCCACTCTTCTTCAAGGAACGGTGGGCTTCGACCTCAACACAAATTTATATCGAATGATTGGGCCGAGCAAAAAGCATATCGTCGAGCCTTATATCGAATACCGCCATTCAACAACCCCTTCTAGCCTCAACAGCGAGCATTTTATCTTCTCCCTCAACGACGGCTTTGCAGAATTGAGCTCTTTACGCATCGGCGTGCGCAATGATCTATACACAAAAAAAGGCGATACCATTCACCGCACGCTCTACCTCGACCTCTATAGCTACGCCTTTTCGCACGCCCCCTCGATCAGCAAGCACATCCCCAGAGCCTATGCAGATGCATCATGGCATGCGACAGAACGCCTTACCTACTACACCTCTCTTGTATGGAACTTCAACGACGATCTTGTCGACTTGCTCAAAATAGGAACAGACTACACATATAGCGAAAACCTTGCTCTTGGCTTTGAATATCGCCACAGAAGCAAATATTATTGGAGAAAATCCAACTACAACAATTTTGTCCTCGATGCGACAAGAAGCAGAAACGAGCTGCTCAACTCCCCCCTGTCAGACAACAACAACACCTTGCTAACGCGCCTCTTTTATCGCTTTAATCCCAAGTGGAATATTCTGGTTGAATCACGACAGGGCTGGAGGCGTCCACAAGAACGGAGTTATTTCGAATCCAAAGCAACCGTCACAACAATCCTCAAGTGCTACTGGCAAGTGCAGATGACTGCCGAACACACCCGCAGAGACAACAGGTTTTCCCTCTCTGTCTTATTATCGGAGCTGATGCCTAAACTCCGCCGGTTTCAAGGTTAACGCGAAAACGGTTAACGAGACAGCAGAAGGAACAAGATAGACAAGATCG
>JAFITR010000175.1 GCA_017116025.1 Simkania negevensis | reverse complement strand
CTGTTTATTAAACTTCAGCATCGTATCCATGCGTCTGTCGTCTTCACGCTTTTTTAGCGCCGCGCGCTTGTCGTGGAGCTTCTTGCCTTTAGCAGTAGCGATCCTTATCTTCACTATCCCTTTCTTGAGGTAGAGCGAGAGAGGGACAAGGGTAAGGCCTTTCTCTTGGACAGCCTTCTTTAGCTTTAGAATCTCACTTTTGTGCATCAGAAGCTTGCGGTCTCTGCGCTCTTCATGGTTGTGGATGTTGCCAAACGAATAGGGCGCGACATACGCTCCGATAAGCCACAGCTCTCTGGCAAGTACCTTGACATACGCCTCTTGTAAGCTGGCATTGTGCTCACGCAGCGACTTCACTTCCGTGCCGCAAAGAGCAATGCCTGCTTCAAAGGTGTCGATGATCTCGTAGTTGTGATATGCCTTTCTATTAGAGACAAGCTCTGCGGAGCTCTTCTTCATAACCATCCCCTGTTAGTAGTGGGAGGTATGATGTCCCAGCGCTTCTCTGCCTTCAGCTGTAACTTGGAAGCATTTTTTGCCTTGATAACTCCCTGTCTCAACAAAACCCCCTTCGTATAGTCTTTGGAAGACAACAGCTTCGATAAACTTTATCTCTTCATCGGTATAGCAAGGGATCAGATATTTCCATTGCCTACCTTGACATTTTAGCTTCACTTGGTTCTCTCCCAAAGGCGTAACGACGCCCTTGATAAACTCGTCAAACAATACCCACCCTTTGTCCAGAACGCGTCGTAACGACTTCTCCGCTTCGCGAGTGTTGCGGTCCGTGTAGAGCGTAGAAGGGAATTCTTTGTCCAACAGCTTGTTATAGGGATGTCGGTAGATGAAAAGCGCACGTTCGTCAACGGACAAACTTAACCATTCGTCCAACTCAGGCCCCGGAACAAGCATCTCACCACTCTCTTGTAGCACCCGCACCTGGCATAGCTTAGTGAGAAGATGTGAATAGTAGTCGCTGTAGCGATCAAAGTCGTCTGTCGCGTTAGCAGGGATATTATCACATTTGGAGAGCAACAATGCGACAGCGTCGTTAGAAGGGACGTGCCGCCTAAGCGAAGTAATATACGATACAGCAATGGGGTGTTCTTTCGCTGCTTCTGCAACAACAGTAGCGTCAGTAGCAAAAGAATAGCGACCCTTCCTCAAAGAAGAGGGGGGAGTCAGAAAAGCTGCGTCAACGAGATCTGTTTGAACAAGAAAGCCCAGGTACTGCTGCCATTCGTAAAAAGGCGTTACCACCTCCTTCCATTCATCACCAATACGATTGTAACTCAAACAGGCGATGAAGTTGAACTCCAGATGCAACAGATACTCCTCAAACGCCTCGGCTGAAAGAGCATGCTTATCCCTCAGATCAGAAGCAAAAACTTTCAAGGTAGGGGAGTCGAAAATCTCCTCCACCATCCCATTAAAGACGGGGTCTGTACAGCCAAGCTCTAACCAATAATTTTTGTAGATACGTGGGGTGGCAAGGTACTTCTCCACAATAGAGTCGAAGATGTTGTTCGTCGTCTTCGGTATCGGATACCAGATGGGAAGGATGTGGATAGGTACCTTCCTCAACAACCCTTGCAGAAACTCCATCCCCGGCTTGAAGTCGTTGTCAAATTTCTTGATCTGAAATTCGTAGTATTTACGCATCTCCTTGTCGATATGCAAAACATCGCCTTTCTTCACAAAAAGACCCGTCTGCTCTAACTTGGCAATGGTCGATAAGAGCGGCTCCCTTTGACAATCCAAGTCGTCAACAAGCTGGTCAAGAAAAACGCGTATCGATCCGATAATGATCTCTTGCAAGACCTCGACATCGAAAGCTGAGAACGTAGACATCAACAAACGGTTTTTTATATCCCGCTCGTAGTTGTAGTCTTCAAGGTTGACTTTGTTTTTCCGTTGAGGAATTATCTTCGGCATAGAAAGAGCCATAAAAATGCTTTTGGGGACGGTTGTTACATTAAATCTACCTCACCCCTGCAAGACGGAATCATAACTCGATAGTTGTTTATAAGCAAAACCTATCTTGCTGTAGTGAATATTGCAGCCTTTCAGGCTGC
>JAFITR010000174.1 GCA_017116025.1 Simkania negevensis | reverse complement strand
ACGGCAGGATATTGAGTTTGTTTTTTCCTGCTTTTTCTTCTTTTTTGTGCTGTTTGTACTCTTTTCGAGGAACGGCAGCAAAGCCACAGCCTTTTAAGATGCGAGGCTTGCCGAAATATTCGATCCGAGGCCAGCTTCTGCACAGGGAGGGACGTGCCCAATAGTGTTTGCAAGAGCCATCTTTTTGTAGATAGCGACAGCTTAACACTCTGACAATCTGTCCATCGTCCTCTATCTGGTCAAAGTTGCGGAAGTAGAATCCGTTAATTTGCGTATCCCACCAAAGCTTCAGCCGGCTCTCCCAAGAGAGCTTATCGCCCTCAGGGATCCACTCGACAACGATGTAATGGCAGCAATTACCACGTTTCTTGCACGCTCCTCCCCTCCTGTTTGGAGGGCGCATAAACAGCTTGACCAGCCTTTGGCATGCAAAGTCCAGCCAAACAAAAGGAAGAACAAGAACCCGCACCGACCAACGTATCCATCGAGGCACCCACTGCTTTGGAGCCCCCCCCCTTTGGAAACAAAGGCGTTCCATCAGGGTCTAAGCGAAACGCCTTGTCTCTTCCCTCACCTTTAATATGTACCACCATATCTACAGCTCTCTTGTGCTTGTTGCAATGGCATTGATGTCATCGATGACAATAGGATTGACCTTGACCAGCCCCTGCGCATACTCGACACTCATCAATGCTCCAAAATAAGCAGACTTCTTCAATACCGAATCGGTATAATTATTCCCTCGATGCTGCGTTTCATGGCTAAGCATCATCTTTTTCCATACCTCGACATAGGCAGAGACGTCCATAAGAAAATCAGGATCGCTTGGAATCACTGCCGTATTGAAATAGTGTAACACTCCTTGTGGACGATGGATAGGAATGTTGGGCAAGACGTTTTTAAAACGGGAATAACGGCAGGCATAACGGACCATGGTGCCGGTGGCAAGATGGTCGGGATGCGTCTGGCTTCCACTGATATGGGGAGCAATGACAAGGCGTGGGGAGTATTCACGGATGAGTTTAACAATCTCTAAACGCCCTTCATAGCTGTCGACAATTTCACAATCGGAAAAATCGAGAAACACCCGCTGAGCACCAATCAGTTTGGCAGCGGCATAAGCCTCCTGCTCTCTTTCTTCAACAGTGCCATGAGTACCCTTTTCTCCCCGCGTTAGGTCGGCCATGACAATAGTCATCCCCGAAGCAGCACAACGTGCGAGGATCCCTCCGCAGCCAAATTCAAGATCATCAGGGTGTGATCCAAAAGCAAGAATGTCTACCATCACCTTCTCCTATATTATTGCGCACGACAAGCGGTATATCCAAAGATAGCTTGTGGGCAAGAATCAAGCAAGGCCTCAGCGCAACAAGCGAGCGTCGTCCCTGTAGTGAAGACATCGTCGACAAGTAGAACAATCTCATCTTCGACAGAAGCCCCTTGCCACACATAAAACGAAGTAGAGTCGAGCCCTCTTCTCTGCTTAACACTCAGTCCCGCCTGTGCATAGCTGCCGCTTTTTCTCAACAGCACCTGTTTGCAAGGGACATCAAGGGCATTGGCAAGCTCTTGAGCAAGCAGTGCACTCTGATTAAACCTGCGCGACAGCCAGTGAGAAAACGATATCGGTACAGGGACAACAACATCCGGCTTAGGCCAATCTAGCGCAGCAAAATGAGCCTGCATATACGAGGCAATCGCAGGGGCAAGGTACTGCTTTTTGCCGTATTTTAATTCTGTCACCAACGTCCTGGCCGGCCCTTCGTAATCGAGAGCAGAGGCAACAGCAGCAAGAAAACTTCTCCTTCTTTCTTTTTGACAAGAAAAACAGAGACGATGTTTTCTCGACATACACTCACAAAAACATTGGCGACAGCGCCCCTCTGGCTCCAGTAAAACGACTATCTCTAGGCAGGGTCGGCACAGAATCTTCTCTCCCTGCCTCAGATGCTCAGCACAATGTAGACAATAGGGAGGGTAGACAAAGTCGACAAGAGAAGAAAAGTAACGCTGTATCATTGGGACAGATCGTCGCATCGTCCTTTTAAGCCTTAGCATTATATACCTCTTTTTTCCAAAA
>JAFITR010000173.1 GCA_017116025.1 Simkania negevensis | reverse complement strand
CTTCTTATATTTGCCACAAGCACACTCCCAGTCGCGCATAGGGCCAAAGATCTTTTCACAGAATAGCCCTCCCTTCTCCGGCTTGAAGGTACGGTAGTTGATTGTTTCAGGCTTTTTGATTTCCCCGCGGGACCAGGCGTTGACGATGGTATCGTCAGATGCAATCTGTATTGTCAACTTGTCGAACGCTGGTTCCGCTTCCTGATGCTCCTCGAACATGTACAACTCTCCTAAAAGTTCTGCTATACTTCTTCTGCCATAGCTTCTGTTTTTACATCCAAGCCAAGGCCTTGCATTTCTTTAATCAACACATTAAAGGACTCGGGTGTACCGGCCTTGAGCATGTTTTCACCTTTGACAATCGACTCATATATGCGCGTCCTTCCCTGAACGTCGTCGGACTTGACCGTCAACATCTCTTGCAGCAGGTGAGCTACACCATACGCTTCGAGAGCCCACACTTCCATCTCACCGAAACGTTGTCCACCTCTCTGTGCTTTACCACCAAGAGGCTGCTGTGTGACGAGGGAATAAGGTCCGATACAACGTGCGTGGATTTTATCAGCGACGAGGTGGCTGAGTTTCATGATATAGATGTATCCGACGACGACATCACTGTCGAACCGCTCGCCTGTCCTGCCGTCAAAGAGCACCATCTTACCGTTATCAGAAAGGTTGTACTTGCGCATCATCTCCCATATCTTCTCTTCAGGGAAGCCTTCGAAGACTGGGGTCTTGACATAGATACCCGCCTTTTTTGCTGCATAGCCGAGGTGTGTTTCAAGCAGCTGTCCGATGTTCATACGGGAAGGAACACCGAGAGGATTCAAGATCATCTCTATGCTCTGGCCGTCGTTCAAGTAGGGCATATCGGCCTCAGGGACGATTTGTGAGATCACACCCTTGTTACCATGGCGACCGGCCATCTTGTCTCCAACCTGCAGCTTACGCTTGGAGGCAACATAGACCTTCACCTGTCGGATCACTCCAGGTTCAAGGTCGATATCCCCTTTACGCAAATATTCCATCTCGCTCTTCTGCTTCATCTCCAAGTCTTGCACATCGCGCTCATAATCACGTAGCACTTGTTTCAAGACGGTATAGATGTCGTTATCCTCCATAAGGAGGTTTTCTGCACTCTCTTCTTCGAACGCTTCGAGCAACTCTTCTGTGATGATCGTCCCTTCAGGGATGATCACATCGGCGGTTTTTCTATGAACGATAACGCCTGGAGCGGCTTCATTGAGGAGAAGGGCACCGATACGGTCGTACCGCTGCGTCTTCAAATCTGCTATTTGAGTCTTATACTCTTTTTGCAGATCTTTGATGCGGGTAGCTTCTTCGACAAGCTCATCGTCCGTCTTAGAGAGACGGTCTCTGCGACTGAATACTTTGACGTCCATCACCACCCCTTCTGTACCAGGAGGGACCATCAACGAAGCATCTTTGACGTCTGCCGCTTTGTCACCAAAAATGGCTCTAAGGAGCCGTTCTTCGGGGACGAGCTCCGTCTCCGACTTTGGCGTGATTTTACCGACGAGGATATCACCAGACTTCACCTCTGCCCCTATACGGATGATTCCATCTTCTGCAAGGTTGGCCAATGCCTCTTCAGAGACATTAGGGATATCGCGGGTAATCTCCTCTTTACCAAGCTTGGTGTCACGTGCTGTAGATTCAAACTCTTCAACATAGATGGAGGTAAAGCTATCCTCTTTGAGAGGCTTGTCTGACATCAAGATCGCGTCTTCGTAGTTGTATCCACACCATGGCATAAAAGCGACAAGGGCATTTTTGCCCAGAGCAAGCTCACCCAGCTGGGTAGCGGGTCCGTCGGCAATGACGTCGCCTGCCTTGACTTTGTCGCCCACGTTACATAACGGCTGTTGGTTGATACAGGTGCCTGCGTTAGAGCGCAAAAATTTGCGCAGTTTGTAGGTCTTCTTCTCCATCGGATTGTCTTTTGGAGCGATGACGACCCTAAAGCCGTCGACATAGTCGACCACACCATCTTCTTCAACGATCAGTACAGAGCCCGAGTCACGCGCACAGCGTTTTTCCAATCCAGTTCCTACGATAGGCGCTTCTGCTTTCAGCAGAG
>JAFITR010000172.1 GCA_017116025.1 Simkania negevensis | reverse complement strand
AGGCCTTCGGCCTGAAAATGGATAGTCATTCTTTGTCAAAACTGCCAAACTCGAGCAAACCTTCGGCCTGAAGAAAAGCGAAAAGCCTGTTTTCCTGTTTAAATTTTCTGCATCTGAATAGATCCCTTTTATTTAAGTTAAGTCTGATCATACATTTTCCGATACCATGACCGTTTAGGCAGCTTTTCAGCTGGTGGAAAAGGATTTCCATCCGACAGCTGCACCGTATCAATGACAAAATCCATATTCAAGGAGGAATACGATGATTGTCGCTAACAATGCCGCTTTTCGGCTTTTTGTTTCTAAGTATAAAACACAAACAAACCGCTTCCAGACATCGATGCAAAAGATCTCGTCTGGAGAGCGATTTATCGTTCCTGGAGAAGCTCCTGCTGACCTCGGTATTTCTGAGCGCTTACGTGCACAGGTTTCAAACGCAGAAGAAGCTGCCCGCGTCTCCCAGAACGCAGTAAACATGTTGCAGTCGACAGACACCTGGATGCAACAAGTCAACAACATCCTCGACAGGATGAGTGAATTGGCCATCGCCGCTTCCGATGGATCAAAAAACGATGGCGATCGAACCAATCTCAACCTAGAATTCCAACAGTTGAAAACAGAGATAGGCCGTATTTCCGAAGCAGGTAAATACAATGGTCTTTCTGTAAATAACAAAGTAGCGGTATCTGTATGGGATGCTGTGGACAATCGCATTGTCTACAGTCAAGCAGACGGAACGGAAGAGAAAAAGCTTCCATTTATCATGGGATCAGGGAACACAGCAGCTAATGGCGTTCACTATGCTTTTGAAACAAGTGTCCAAGGCTCTGTAGGGAACTTCATCTTCTCGAAAGATGGCAAGAAGCTCTTTTACATCGCTCAACAAAGTGTGGCTTCTGGTATCAGCGGAGGTGTTACTTTGACAGCTCAACAAACGCTGATGCAACTCGATATCAATTCTAACACCATAAGAACTCTCAATCTCGCTTCCACTGGCCTAACAACATCACCAGGAAACCAGATCAGCTTTGCAATCGACGAAATAGGACGTATCTGGATATCAAACCCTTCTGCTGTAGGAGGTAACTTCAACGTTAATCTCCTCGACTCTACAGCGCTACAGCTCGACTCTGGCGGCACCGCTACCGACGACTGGGTAGGGGGCGTTAATATAGCGTCAGGACACAGCCAGTTTGCTGTACACGACAACTTCATCTACTTCATTTCAGACCCAGGCACAACAGCACGACAGTTCGTCAAACAGAACATTTTCGACCGAGCAGATCGACAAGTCCTTATCGGGGACCTATCTGGATTAGTTCAGTATACCCCCCGCGACACCTATTCGATTTCTCAAGACGGACAATACATGGCATTCGAGTCTAACAATGCATCCGGCTACTTCCTCAACGTCGTTAATACAGAGACCTCGCAAAAAGCGACCATGCGCATAGGCGACTCAGCCAACTCCATCGTCGCGCTCCAATTCGACGCCAATAACCAAGTCTATTGGACCGATACAGGAGGGACAAGCGATGCCAACGCAATCAAACGCGCTCGTATCGAATTTGGTGACCAACCTAAAATTGAGAATGTAACAACCATCAAAGAGAGTAACATCGGTCGCTTAGGAGCCTACTCTTCAGCGATCGCAACAACCAATGGACTCGGCCTCAATGTCCTCGGAGGAAGTCCAGGATCCTTATACGACTTCCAAGTAGGACCTGACAGCGGACAGATGGTGACCTTCACCACTGGAGATGCTACGTTAGTTGGCCTTGGTATAGCAAATACCAACGTACAGACAATCAAAGCAGCACAAAAAGCAATATCAAAAACACAGAAGGCAATTGACCTCGTGGCCAACCAAAGAGCGATTATTGGCTCTGAAGTAAGCAGGCTTATCTACACTCTCGCCGGTAATACAGGATATGCCGATGGTATCGCCGCAGCAGAAAGTCGTATCCGCGATGTCGACTTCGCTCAAGAATCTGCAGAACTGGCACGCGCACAAGTCATGGCACAAGCAAGCACAGCAATGCTCTCTCAATTCAATGCATTCCAACAAAACGTCCTATCTCTCTTGCAGTAAATCGATCACCAT
>JAFITR010000171.1 GCA_017116025.1 Simkania negevensis | reverse complement strand
CGAAGTGCGCAATACAGTGGCATTCCTTGATTGGTTCGGCGACGAACCAGAAGATCTAACTGATTTAGACGAATCCGAGCCAACCACCTCGAACAAGGAAGATGAAAAAGGCAAGACGGGCAGCTGCGGCAGTGGCAGCTGCGGCGGCAAGTCCCATGCCGACGGCAACTGCGGTGCAGGCTCAGGCTCAAGCCAATACCCATGGGACGACCAAGCACCCCTAGATGAGTAAAGAGATAACGAGATGATTCATGGAGTAGGCCTAGGATTTCGCAAGGAGATCGCTGACGACCTGCTCAAGGCAGAAATCCATAGGCCCTCCTTCGTCGAGCTAGCACCGGAAAACTGGATCGGTCTGGGTGGCCGCAGAGGGCGTATGCTCCGGGAAATCATCGAACAATATCCCATTCTATGCCATGGGCTCTCCCTCTCGCTAGGTAGTGAAGAACCCTTCGACAAAGAGTTTCTCCGAGCCATAAAAAGGTTTCTTGACCTCGTCAATGCAGAAGTTTACTCCGAACACCTAAGCTTCAGTAAGTGCAACAACGCCCACCTCTATGACCTCCTTCCTCTTCCCTTTCGAGAAGATGCGATCAAACATGTTATTGCACGCATCAAAGAAGTGCAAAACTTTCTAGAGCGGCCCATCGCCATAGAAAACGTTTCCTATTACTCCCCTATCGCCCCTGAAATGACCGAAGCAGAATTTATCTGTGCCATCGTTGAAGAAAGCGGCTGCAACATCCTTCTCGACGTCAATAACGTCTATGTCAACGCTTTCAACCACAAATACGATGCACACACCTTTATCTCTTCCCTCCCTCTCGATAAAGTCGTCTATATCCATATGGCCGGCCACGACCAAGAGTCAGAAGATCTCCTCATCGATACCCACGGCGAAGCCATTATCGACCCCGTCTATGATCTGTTCCAATGGACAATAGAGCGCCTACACCCTGTCCCTGTATTATTAGAACGCGACCACAATCTGCCCAAATACAGCGAACTATACCAGGAAGTTACGCAGCTGCAGACCCTTGTACAACAAACTTGGAAAGCGACTACCAATGTCCCTTAGCAAACAAACACGCCAATACATCGAAAAGTTTGTCCATACTGTACGTACAGGAGAGTACCATGAGATCCCTGGCATGTACCCCCAACGCTCTTCTCTTTATAGAAGACTCTCCTACAACGTCATTGACGACCTACTAGCAAACGCCTATCCCATCACCAAAGAGTTCCTCTCCGATGAACAATGGGAAGAGATTGTTAGTAGCTTCGTACACGAATACACAACAACAACGCCTTATTTTTGGGAGATGCCAAAAGGTCTTGTCGAATACGCAAAAACGACAGAATACGATAAAAAATGGGGCTATCCCTTCCTCAACAATCTGCTTCACTTCGAATGGGTCGAAATAGAGATAGAAATGATGCCAGACATCCCACTACCGCCCAACCAACGCACAGAAGGCGATCCGCTCGAAGATATCCCTATCGTTAATGCCGAATCACGCCTAGAGATATACAACTACCCCGTCTTCAGAATACCGCCACATGAGCTGACCGGCAAAAAAGGCTCATACCCCCTCTTCTCATACAGACACCCCCAACAGCTCCGTACACGCTTTCTCGAACTATCCCCTTTCTTCATGGTTGTCATAGAAATGATTAAAAACTACCGCATCACAGGATGCGAAGCAATCGATGCCGCATGCGACCACTTCCAAATAAAAGACAAAAACAAAGCTTTGTTACATGGAAAAAGGTTCATCTGTGATATGTGTAGGAAAGGTGTAATACTAGGCTATATGGAGGAGTCCGATGTGGTATACAAGAACCTGTAACGCTCTCAATATATTAAAAGATATCCCCCCCCTTTTCTTCCGCTTAATCCTAGCATATGGATTCTATGGACCCGCTATGAGCAAATTCCATAATATAGAGGGAACAACACAGTTTTTTGCCAATATCGGTATCCCATTCCCTGAACTCAGTGCCTACGTCGTCGCAATCATCGAAGCAGCAGGCGTTGTCTTGCTCATCCTCGGATTCTTTACACGCATCATCAGCCTGCTACTCATCATCGTCATGATCGTCGCTATCTTCACCGTACACGTATCCCACGGATTCTCATGCAGCAACCACGGGTTTGAAATTCCATTATACTACACCCTCATGCTCTTCTCCCTCTTCATCCGAGGAGCAGGAGTGGTCAGCATCGACGCCGCCTTCAAAGCCATCTTC
>JAFITR010000170.1 GCA_017116025.1 Simkania negevensis | reverse complement strand
TGTTTTGTTTTAAGTCTTTGTTGGGAGTAGCAGGAATGATGAAGTTTGTAATCGCCAAATCAGAATTGATGCAATTGATCAACAAGATACAGACTATCGTGGGGAAGTCATCAGCAACGGTGCCTATCCTTTCGAACTTCTTGTTGGAGGCTAAGGGCGGGGAGATCATATTAACGGCGACGGACTTGACAGTAGGGCTACGCTGTCAGGGGTCGGCAAAGATCATTGAAGAGGGAGTAACGACACTTCCTGCACGCACATTTTTTCAGCTCGTACGCGAGATTACGGCAGAGAACATAGAGATTACGACGAATGACAACGAGATATCGACGATATCGGCAGGCAGCTCGTTGTTTAAGCTGCACGGGATGAGCAAGGATGAATTCCCGCGGCTACCGGACTTGACAGATGCAACGAAGTTTACTGTCGACGGTGCGGCTTTACGCGAAGGGGTATATAGGACGTCGTATGCTGTAAGCAAAGAAGACAGCCGCTACATGTTGACGGGTGTCTTGCTTGAGGTGTCGGACGGCAAGGCGAGCTTTGTCGCTACCGACGCTAAGAGGTTGGCAAAAGCAACAGCGTCGATTGTTATCGGTGACAAGTCGTTCAAGGCCAGGCATGTATTGCCCGTGAAGGCCGTTGACGAGATCATTAGGATCGTTGACGACACCGCCCAAGCCACTGTCTACCTGATGCAAGACAGGATCGCCATTGAGTCGGGGCAGAGTCTTCTCATTACCAAGCTTTTGTCTGAGGATTTCCCCGACTACACACGTATCATCCCAGACCAGTCGGACGCAAATATCTCTCTCCACAGAGAAGAGCTTGTCAGCCTCCTTAGGCAGATGTCTCTCTTTAGCGATGACCCTACGGACCCCATCTGCTTTTGTTTTACTGCCGGCGAGTTGATTCTGAAGACAAACAATATGAGAGTAGGAGAAGGGACTGTTTCCATGCCGATCGACTACCACAAGGAGAAGATCACTATCTCCCTAAGCCCACACTTTTTTCTCGACGTGTTGAAACACACCAAAGACGAGACTGTGAACTTTGCACTGACGGACTCGTACAATCCGGGGATGATCACCGACTCTACGAACAGCATTGCTGTCTTGATGCCTCTCAGGCTGCAACAAGAAGAATAACAATGAACTTGTAATCTGATGTTGCTGCATCGCCTACGTTTGAAGAACTTTCGCAACTACAAAGATCGTAGTGTGGAGTTTGCCGAGGGCATCAACTACATCTGCGGGGGCAATGCATCTGGCAAGACAACACTGCTTGAAGGCCTCTTTTTTTTGACTACAGGTCGTTCCTTCCGCACCCACAACATCTCTGACCTAATACGTCACGGCACCGACCATTTTTTTTTAGAGATTACCTTTGAGAAGAGTGGGGTGATGCAGAAGCTGTCGTGCGGCTACGATGGTAAAACACGAACGATCACCCACAACGAGACACGCTACAACAGATTTACTGCTCTGTTGGGGATTCTCCAAGGGGTGGTATTGACACCTGAAGATAACGCCCTTGTCAAAGGTGCTCCGTCGATACGCAGGCGTTATCTCGATATTGCGATTGCTCAAGTGGACCCTTTTTATCTCCGCAACCTGTTGCGCTACCAGCGTGCTATGCTCCAGAGGAATCGGCTACTCAGAGACAAGGAAGAGCAAACGATCGTTGCCTGGGAGGGGGAGATGGCCAAGGCGGCCTCTTTTATCATTGAACGAAGAAGTGAGAAGTTACTCGAGCTTGAGCGACAAAGCGCTGATGTATATGCCACGCTTGTTCCTAACCAGGAGTCTATAGGAGTGAGGTATATGGCTAGTGTAGGTAGCGAAGGGGCGCGCGAAGTGATCGAGGAACGTATGAAAGAGAAGCTTGCCCAGTATCGTACCAGGGAGTACAAGGTTGGAACGACCCTCTCTGGCCCGCACAAAGACGATATCTTGATCACCTTAGATACAATGCCCGCAAGGTACTATGCCAGCGAGGGGCAGCAGAGGACGTGTGCTTCAGCGTTGAAGTTTGCCGAATGGCGTCACTTGAGAGACGAGGCAGGATGCGCTCCTTGGATGGCTATCGACGACATTGGCGTCAGCCTCGATGAGGCAAGGATGGGTAGGTTGTTGGAGCAAGTGAAGCTGTTTCAGCAAGTTTTCGTTACAGCACCTGACGAACGAGCGATTGCAGCAGCCCACACCATCAAGGTTTAACGAGGCAACGGAAGCGGTTAACGAGACAACGGAAGGAACAAGATCTGCA
>JAFITR010000017.1 GCA_017116025.1 Simkania negevensis | reverse complement strand
CATATTCATTTTTTTGCAAAAATGCCAAACTCGAGTGTCCCTCCGGGGCAAAAACAAAACAGCTTCAAGGTTGCGGCGGTTTTCTTTGCTGTTTCGTTTTTTTTCGACGCTTTTTATCTTCAAGCATTTTTTCTTTTGTCCGACGCGAACGACGAGCTTTCTGTCGACGGATTTTGGCAATACGCGCCGCTTTTTCGCTTTTTTCTCCTAATATCATCTCCTCTATCTTCTCGGCGAGTAAGGAACGTGCGCGATAGCGGTTAACTCCTTGTGAACGCGTTTGTTGGCATTTGATGATTATGCCTGTGGGAAGATGGCGCAGGACAACACAGGTGGAGACTTTATTGACATTTTGCCCTCCAGCACCACTAGAGCGAACAAAACTTTCTTCTAAATCACTCTCGTAGATTTTTAGGCGCTCCATCTTCTTTCGTAAAGCGTTCCATTTTGCGTTTGCAACAGGGAATGGGTTATTCATAACATCTGGGTGTAACACGGTATTGGCAACAAAAGCCTTCATTCACTATAATGTACTCTTCATTTTTTTGTTCTAAAGTGTTTTATGGTGCGACAAAAAAAAAAACGCGTTGTTGTGGGAATGTCCGGGGGGGTGGACTCCTCGCTAACCGCCAAGCTTCTAAAAGACGACGGATATGAGGTGATTGGCCTATTCATGAGAAACTGGGACGAAACCAGCCATGGAGGCGAATGCCGGGCTACCCAAGATTCCCACGATGCTCAAACTGTTTGTGATCAGATCGGTATCCCCTTCTACGTTGTTAATTTTACTCAAGGATACTGGGATCGCGTTTTTGCCACCTTCCTGAAGGAACTCAAACAGGGCTACACCCCTAATCCAGATGTCTTGTGCAACAGAGAAATCAAGTTCGACCTCTTCTATCAAAAAGCCCTCTCCTTCGATGCCGATTATCTCGCTACAGGACACTATGCTCGTGTTATACAACGTAATGGACGGCATTTGCTTGCTAAAGGAGTCGATTCCACCAAAGATCAAAGCTATTTTTTGCATGCGATCAATGGACGTGTTTTAGAAAAAGTTCTCTTTCCTCTTGGAGAAATGAAGAAAAAAGAGGTAAGGAAAATTTCTTCTGGGCTCGGCTTAGTAACGTCCGATAAACGGGATAGCATGGGCATCTGTTTTATAGGCAAGCGCAACTTCAAGGATTTTTTGGGTCATTATCTAGGGTATAGTCGTGGGGAGTTTCGTCGTTTATCTGGGGAGGTTGTAGGCGAACATGACGGTAGTGCCTACTATACGATTGGTCAAAGGAAGGGTTTAGGTTTAGGCGGTGCTGGGGAGGCTTGGTTTGTTGTGGGCAAGGAGAAGAGTCGAAACGTGGTCTATGTGGAACAGGGGCAGGATCATCCGGCGCTCTATTCGCGCAGATTGGTCGCGCACGAAGCTACGTGGATATGCGGGGATTTATTAGAGAATGGTTTAACAAACCCGGCGCATCTTACTGCGAAGATAAGATATCGTCAGAGCGATGAGGCCTGTATGGTGAAGTTGTGTGCGGGGGGTGTTGTGGAGGTAGAGTTTACCCGTCCACAACGTGCGGTAACAGCGAGACAGTCGGTCGTTTTTTACGATGGAGAGATATGTTTAGGGGGTGCTTGGATTGAGTCGGCGGATACTTTGGCTCCTTTACGTTAAAGAAGCGATGAATATAAACGCGAAGAGAATAGAAAGAGCAGCGGAAATTGCTGCTTAGTTCCTAGCTCTTGACTTTGGCACTGGCATTGATATTGGTGGTGGTGTAGAGGACCCTCTAGATGTTGTAGAGGGTGTTGTAGGACGAGATACGGGGATATTCTCCCGCCAAACGCTTCCAATTCTGAGTATTCGTATTTGATTCTCATAACTAAGAAGGCCTACTATTTCTAGCGATGGGCTCCCAATCTGACGCAAAAGATTTCGCAGCATTTCTCTAGCACAATCTTGGATTTTAGGACGAGCTTCGATCATCGCAACAGCACGAGCCTGGTCTCTAGCAGAAGCTTCGTCTATAGCACGAGCCTTGTAACCCTCTTCTTTATCACGAGCCCCGTTTCTAGCACGAGCTTCGTCTATAGCACGATCCTCGTCTTTAGCACGATTCCTGTAAGCTGCGTTTATAAGAAAAATCTCCCTTTTCTCCGCTTGGCGAAAAAAGAAACGCAAAAAAATATTACCGATTTCTATGATTCTCTCCTTGTTCGTAGTTCCAAATGTCGAAGAATCTGCGGTATTAAGAAAGTTCCAATTATTTGTTAATTGTTCTTGTTCCTGACTGTCTAGTGGAAAAAAACAAACAAGAGCAGGTGGTAAAGCTGGTACGGCTGTAGGCATGAGATGCACTCTTCAGAATAAATAGTAAAAACTTTAAGAGTGATGCAAAATAAACGGTGAAACTCCTGCTATTTATTTTGCATCACTCTCAAAATTTTATGCTTTCTAAGCCTCTTCTATACTAATTTCTGCTCTTCTGCAGTGAGCGGCACGAAGAGGTGATCTGCGTGTATTCTGAAAGTTCGAAAAGAATTCACATACACCTTAGAATCAACAATTTGGAATCTTTTAAACGGAGAATTACTTTTATCATCAGAGACAGATAACATACGAGCCCTGACATAAAAGACGCGCTCTACAATATTTTTTTCGTTATCACGGTCTTGTGTAGCCCCGATGACAATGATCTCTATCCTCGCGGGGGAAGGTTTTTTAGGGGTCCCAGGTGGCCAAAAGTGAATAGGCATGCCCTGAGCCTCTTCCGGGATATCCTTCGAATGGATTACTTCATCATTCAAGAGAGCTGGTGGCTGGAAGTAGGCGTCAGGACCTACAGATGCCAGAGCAGCAAAAGGGCCGCGAGCCTTAAGTAGGTCAACAATACCTACAACAGTATCGTTATCCAATCGAACGGCTGAGGGGGTGTGTGCCTTATCGACATTTACAGTAAGACTTCGCTCTTCTCTAACAAACTCTCGGTAAAAGGCATGGGCAGGCGTAAATGGAGAGGCTTCTGGTGCGGCTGTAGCCATGAGATGCAACCTTTGTTGTGCCTGTTTAAATATAGTCAGTAATATATAGAAACGAACAAAAAAAAACAAGATCACATTACCACGTATAGGTACACTCCCCAGGGGAATTGCATGAAGATTTCCCTGTTGTACTCCCCCCAAAAGGACTATTGCTTTTTCTCCAGGCCGAAGGTCTGACATTGTAACAGCCCAGACCTTCGGCCTGAAGAAAAGCGAAAAGTGTATTTCTTGAAAAACAATATATGTGTTTATATTTAGCTTGATGCGTATGGACCTTCGGCCTGAAGAAAAAGCAATAATCCTTCTGAGGGGTTAGCTGTCAGGGAAATTGCATGAAGATTCCCCTGTTGCACCCCCAGAGATTCCGCAGTCCTTTATGTCAGTGTGTAGCCTTTTGCAAGTTGGGTATATTGTTCGACTTGCTCTTCTTGCCAGCAAGAGTTATGTCCAAATTCGTGAGACATTACTTCGGCAACTTTTGGAGCGGCTTCAATGCTCGCCTTTGCATCGAGAAAAAGAGCACGTGTTCTTCTTGCAAGGACATCTTCTAGGGTCATTGCCATCTCATGTCTGACATGCCATACAACTTCAGCAAGGTAATAGGGCAGATTGGGATGTATAAAATCTTGCAGATGCGGATCGCTTTTGATGAGAGAAAGGATGTTGTTGGCTTCTGATCCGTAAACGGCAAGTTTATCGTCGGGACGAATACCTGTGGAGTATCCGTAAAGCGACAGGTTTTCTGTTGTAGAGGCAATTTCGTTGAACTCGCCTACTGTCTGTACAAGGTCGATGACATCTTTGCCCATTTTACGATAGGTGGTCCACTTACCTCCGGCGATAGTGACAAGTCCTGAAGGCGATACGGTGACCGCATGTTCACGCGATATACTTGCTGTATCTTGCGCGGTCTCTTTGCGTATCAGAGGGCGCAGCCCTGCGAAAACACTTCTGACATCGTCTCTTGTTGGCCGCTTGGAGAGGTATTGTGCGGCATGCTTTAGCAAAAAATCAACCTCTTCTGAAAAAGCGCGCGGTTCGAGGGACAACTCTTTGATCGACGTCTCCGTAGTACCGACAAGGACTTTATCATACCATGGCACCATAAACAAGACACGCCCGTCATCGGTGTGTGGAACCATGATCGCCGTGTCCGTAGGTAAGAAGGATTTATCGAGAACAAGGTGAATGCCTTGGCTTAGGGTAATGAGATTGGAGACCTGCGGATCATCAAGCTTGCGCATCTGATCGCAGAAGACTCCTGTTGCATTCACGACAACACGCCCCTGTATGGTATGTTCTCGTCCTGTTAACTGGTCTTTAACAATAACCCCTTTGACGACATCTTTGCGTTTGACAAAACCTGTTACTTGCATGTAGTTAAGGAGGGTAGCGCCTTTATCTGCCGCTGTTTGTGCAAGGGCGATAGCGAGGCGTGCATCATCAAATTGCCCATCGTAATAGAGCGTTGCACCGCGTAACCCTTCTGTGACAAGAGTGGGAATCTTCTTTATTGTCTCTTCGTACGAAAGGTGTTTCGAAGGGGCAAGGCCGAGTTTCCCTGCCATCATATCGTATATTTTGAGCCCTATACCATAAAACGGCCCTTCCCACCATTTGTAGTTAGGAACAAGAAAAGAGCGATGACGGATAAGGTGTGGAGCATTTTTGCACAGTAGTCCCCTCTCGCGCAAAGCTTCGAGCACTAAAGAGATATTGCCTTGCTTTAGATAACGTAAACCACCATGGATCAACTTTGTGCTGCGACTGGAAGTGCCATTGGCAAAATCTCCTTGTTCTACCAAAAGAACGTTGTGCCCCCTTGCTGCAGCGTCAACAGCAGCGCCTAGGCCTGTAGCACCTCCACCAATGATGATGACTCCAAAACGGTGTAAAGGGCTGTCTGTCACCCTTTTAAGCATCTGATAACGGTTCATTCAGATATGCTACTTCCCGGTTTCTCCGTCTCTATCGCAACAACTTTGCCATCAACAAAGTCTACCACTAACGCAGGACGTGTTTTTAACTCTGTTACATTTACAGGAACTTCGGGAGGAGAGGTGAAGTCGTTGTTTCTGGCTGTCCACAAAGAGTAGTCGTAGTAGGGATGGTAGTACTCTTGCCTCGTTTGGTAAAATGAAACGCGATACACCCATCGTTCGAGGAATTCTGTCGACATTTGGCGCGTGAGTACTTGGCTAGGAAGACCAACAGCCATCTTAACCATCTCAGAGGTATATCCAAGGGCAACATGCCCTTCTCTCACTTGCCTCTGCACCTCTTTAGAAAAGCTTGTAAATAACTTGGGGTCTTTTTTAATGCGGCATGCAGGTGTTGCACATCCACACCCGTACAACAGAAGACAAGAGAAGAGGAAAAATGCAATCCGTTTGAAGCATAACAAGATAGAAAACAACATAGGCAACCTTTTAGATGGTCATCTTGATTGATCCACTTATCACACAAACAAGGTTTAATGGGCAACGGATAGGGTTTAGTGGGCAACGGATAGGGTTTAGTGGGCAACGGATAGGGTTTAGTGGGCCACTAAACCCTATCCGTTGCCCATTAAACCTCACAAGATCAACATTGCATCGCCATAAGAATAGAAACGAAAGCCTTCTTTGATCGCCTTCTGGTACGCCGTGCGAATCAAATCGTATCCGCCAAATGCAGAGACAAGCATCAGCAACGTTGACCCGGGAAGGTGAAAGTTTGTCAAAAGAGAGGTATTACAACGAAATTGATAACCTGGATATACAAACAAGTTCGTCTCCCTACGCCCCGCATGTAGCTGCCCCGATGCATCAGTCGCTGACTCCAACGCGCGCAAAGAAGTCGTCCCTATACAGACTGTTCGTCCCAACTCCGCATGGTTGATGGACGAAGCAACCTCCTCCGAAATCTCATACGTCTCATAATGCATCTCATGCAAACGTATCTCCTCAACTTTCACAGGCTGAAATGTCCCCAAACCAACATTCAACGTCACCTTTAACGACTCCACCCCCATAGACTCAATTTCTTCCAACATGCGCGAAGTAAAGTGCAAACCCGCTGTGGGAGATGCTAGAGCTCCGGAAGCTTCAGCAAAAACAGTCTGATAATCCGTTGCGTCTTCCGTGTCAGCCAGGCCTTTACGGATATAGTGTGGTATGGGCATGAGTCCATATTGTTTCATGAGTTGTGGCACATTATCTTCTTTTTGGAAGAGGAGGTGTATATATCCGTTATTGGGGGCATTTTGGACGATAGCGCTGCTATTATTTGGCAGGTTAAGTTTGGTGCCTTTTTTGAGTTTTTTTGTTGGCCTTGCTTTTGCTTTCCAGAGGTTTGTTTCTATTTGTTGAAGTATCAGGAGCTCGATTTGAGCTCCGGTTTCTTTTTGAGCGAACAATTTAGCAGGGAGGACTTTGGCATTATTGAGGATGAGTCGATCTTTTGGCTGTAGGAGTTGTGTGAGTTGGTGGAAGGGAATTTCATCGATATCGCCTCTTTTTCGATCGATGACCATTAAACGTGCATGGTCACGCGGCTCTATAGGGCGTTGTGCGACAAGGCGTTCTGGGAGTTCAAATTGGTAGGCTTGTAGTAGGTGAAGAGGCGAGTTCATGGAGAGATTATATAAGAAGGGAGAGAATATGTAAATGACCAGGGGGTATGGGTTGTTAAGTTTAGGGTCAACTCATCCGATAACCTGTATAGCAGGTGTATAAACACTATTAATGGTTAAGGAGGGAGAGTCATGGACGAAAATCCCTATCACTTACACCCTATTTCTCGCGACACGAACAGCAGACCGGGGCAGCAGGGCAGCGGTGAAGAGAGGAAGAAGAAAGAGGCTTCTGAGGAGGAGGTACTGAACAGCGCCATCCCCAAAGAAGACCGTTATCTTCCTGAAGCGACCGAAAAGAGATCACTTTCTGAAGTAGAGGGTTATGGCAAGGCATTGAAGAGGAGGATTTTGGTAAGGATCAATCAGATGAAAAGACTGCCATAGCGTACGGTATAGCGGCAGTCGGACTTGAACCAACGACACCCGGATTATGATTCCGGTGCTCTAACCAACTGAGCTATGCCGCCCCGAAGAGAATAGCGGGAGAAGGATTCGAACCTCCGACCTTTGGGTTATGAGCCCAACGAGCTGACCACTGCTCCATCCCGCGCTAGGAAAGGCAACAGACTATCACCCGGCTTTCTTTTTCTACAAGACAAATTAGCGATTTATCTTCTTTCTTTTTGTTTGTTCTTTTTTCTTCTTATGCTTGTCATATTCTTTTTTTATCTTCCTCTGCCACCCTTCGGCGGTAAGGATACGTTTTTTTTTTACAACCATAGTGGAGCCCCCTCCTTGAGATTCTTCTACCTTGCATATCGACAATTGATGGATGAGACTTGAGTGACATTTGGAAAACATCATTGTCTCAAATCGACTCTACAGGTACAACTACTGTAACCTTTCAGGCTGCAAGAGTGACATTTCGCAGGAACTATGCATGATGAAGAAAGTGATTATTGTCCAAGCACGGATGAGATCGAAGCGTTTACCCGGCAAGATATTAAAAGAGGTACTGGGCAAGCCTTTATTATCATACCAGCTAGAGAGGTTGAAGCGTGTCACTTCTGTCGATAGTGTGGTGGTAGCGACATCGACGAATGAAGCCGACGATCCTGTTGCAAATCTTTGCAGCAGTCTGGGTGTCTTATGTTCGCGGGGACCGGAGCTTGACGTGCTTGCACGTTACTACCAAACTGCTTGTGAGCACAAAGCAGACATCATTGCTCGCTGTACAGCAGACTGTCCTCTTATTGATCCGGAGCTTGTGAGCAAGACGATCGATTTTTTTACGGACAACCTTTCTCGTTACGACTATATCGCCAATGGGCGTGACCGTTCTTTTCCTCGGGGGATGGACACGGAAGTTTTTACCTTTGCTACGCTTGAGCAGGCACATATGGAGAGTACAAGAGCTGATGAGAGGGAGCATGTCACTTTACATATGTACAGCAATCCGGAGAAGTTTCGTTGCGGCAGTTTCCACTACCGTTGGACGGTTGATGAGCAGGAAGATTTTGATGCTGTACGTGCGATCATAGAAAAGCTCTATCCTGACAATCCGACCTTTACCATCTCCGACATTTTTACTCTTTTAGCTAAGCATCCTGAACTGGCGTCTATTAACCTAAACATACAACAGAAGTAGTGCTATGAAGAACGACCTGATATCCTTTGAGCTGGCGCGTCCGCTGGAAAGCCATGCTAAAGCAGCATATGCGTTACGCAACGATCCTGACACTTTGCGTTTTTCTTTTCATCCGCAAGAAAAAACCTGGAAAGAGTTCCTTGTCGATTACAGGGCGAGGTATTTTCAATATCCAGACTTGCCTTCATTATTTGTCTTATACGAAGGCAAGCGATGCGGCCTACTTCGTTTCGCCCCTTGTTCTCATCCCCTTTTTTTTCACAAGAAGTGTTGCGACATCTCTATTATGATTGCTCCAGAGCACCGTGGACAAGGCATTGCCTCTTCTGCTCTTCGCTTGGCATCAGAGCAGCTTACCAAGCAGGGTATCGACACCGTTGTTGCACTGATCAAGCCAGAGAACGCTGCATCATGTACAGCTTTTGAGAGAGCGAGATTTTCTTTTGTCGACACAACAGTACACACTGTCCCAGACACTAAAGATCTTGTTTCTGTCCATCGCTACACCAGAGAGCTACAAAGTTCTCAGTGGAGTAGAGGCCGCGTCTTTATCATCGCTGAGGCAGGCTCTAACTGGCGTATGGGTTGTAAAGAGCGCGATATTGCTATGGCTAAGGCGTTGATCGATGTTGCCCTCGACAGTGGTGCTGATGCGGTAAAGTTTCAGACATACCGTCCAGAGACGGTATATGTCGACAATGCTGGCAAGAGCCGCTATTTGGAAAAGGGAGGTATTGACCAAGATATACGCGAGATTTTTGCAGACCTTGCTATGCCGTATGAGATGGTGCCAATTATTGCAGAATATAGCAAAAAGCAAGGGATTGCTTTTATGTCTACCCCCTTTTCTAAGCAAGATTTTGAAGCTGTAGACCCTTTTGTTTCTATACACAAAATCGCTTCATATGAAATCAGCCACGTACGCCTGCTGGAATGTGCAGCCCGTTCAGGAAAACCGCTTATTCTTTCTACCGGAGCTAGCACAGAAGAAGATATCGCTTGGGCTGTTGACACCTTCTACGACAACGGTGGCAAAGATCTCATCCTAATGCAATGTACGGCGAAATACCCTGCACCACCAGACTCATTGAACTTGCGCTCTATCCCCTGGCTCAAAAAACGGTTTGGCTGCCCAACGGGGCTGTCAGACCACAGCAGAAACCCCATCCTTGCTCCTGTTGTTGCTGTTGCTTTAGGAGCCTCTGTCATCGAAAAACACTACACCTTAAACAACTCTCTACCCGGCCCCGACCACTCTTTTGCTGTGGAGCCGAAGGAATTAACAGCAATGGTCAAAGCGATACGGGAGGCTGAAGAGATGTTAGGAGTAGAGGAGAAAAAAATAGAGAGATCAGAAGAAGAGCTACATGCTTTTGCCAGGAGGGGCATCCAAGCGATCCGCCTTGTTCGTGATGGAGAGGTATTGCAGGAGGGCGTCAACATTGACATTTTACGTCCTGGGCAACAATGCCGCGGGATACATCCCAAACACCTTATTGAACTTGAAGGCAAAAAAGCAACGAAGGATATCCCTTTGGGAGCGGGTATTGCAAATGACGACTGGGAAAGGTAGTCAGAAGCGGGCGATGAATACAAACGCGAAGATCGCGAAGACGGCAAAGAGAATACGAAGAGTAGCGGGGATTGCTAGCAGATGGACAAAAAGGTACTTTTTCTCGATCTTGATGGTACTATTGCCAACAGCCTGCCCAAGATGTTTGAGCTCTTTACCGACCTATTAGCTCCTTATGGCGTAACTGCAACAGATGAAGAGTTCCGCTCTCTCCTCGGCCCCTCTGTTGCTGAAATCGTTGCAACAGTCAGAGAAAAGCACAACATTGAACAATCAAACGAAGAACTCTACCATCACTATATTACCAAAATAGAAGCATGTTACAACGAAGAAATAGAGCTGTTTCCTGGGGTAGTGGAGTTTTTAGATTTTGCCTCTCAAAGGCAGCAAAAGGTATGCCTTGTTACCTCTGCACCAAAGAGCCTTTCTCATTCGTTTTTGCAGTCGAAGGGCATACTCCCCTACTTTTACAGTATATATACTGCCGAAGACACTGCACGTAGAAAGCCACACCCAGACATCTACCAGCTTGCTTTACACAACGAGCAATATACTCCCGAGCAAGCGATCACCGTCGAAGACTCCCCCCAAGGCATCACCGCATCAGTTGCTGCCGGCATCGATACCATTGCCATCCATGCCCATAACGAATGCAACACCAACGGTCTGTTGGCAAGTGTTGATAATTGGCACGAACTGCTTGCCTTTGCCAAAGGTAAATGGTCACAGAGATCAAATATCCATTAGCCTCCCTGTAGCAGCTCCTCAGCCTGCATAATCTGCCGCCCCCTGCTGGTTAAAAAAATATTTTTATATTACGCTACTGTGTTAAAATTATATTTGAATAGGAGCTTCATCCAGACTTCTTAACAGGATCTTTTTATGAACATTGAACGGGGATTTTCAGATTTCGATCCAACACACAAAGGGATCGAATACACAAGGGACAAAAATGAAGCTGAGAAGTTCTGGGGACGTTCGATCACTGTTCAAGAAGAAAGAGAGACACTATACCTATCGCCTAAAGACGTTGCAGCCTTTCTCAAAAACAACAGCGCTTTAACTTCTGAAGAGGAGTTGAGAGTATCCGGAGGAGAAGCAGATTCTCTTTTAAGGGATCGGCTATCAGACGTTTTATCAAGAGCTTCTTCCTCAGCATCTAAGAGAACATCGCAAGTAGGCAGTCCAATCTTCACCTCCCCTTCTTCTACAGCTAGTTCACCATCCTCTTTTCCAAGAGAAGCGATTCTTTATAAAGATGACAAACCAGAACAAACACTCATCAAACAGCTACTGTTAGGTGATGATGGTGGCAAGGATCTGACAGAAGGAGAGAACCAGGAGATCGAGCAGCTGTTTCAGACGATGTTGGATCAGCTAGCACCAGCTACCACGCAAGATCGCATGACCTTTTATGCTCGTACAGTTCGGCGTATAGGGGATGTTGTTAATCCGCAAGAAAGAATCACCATTGTAAAAGGATTGCTCGCAAACCTTGCTCAAGATAAGGAGGCAACAGAGAAAAAACGCAAGCTCACTCAGCTGGCAGCAACGCAAGCAAAGCTGCGTAAAGCGGACGCAGAAGTTAGGCGGTATCACGATGTGATGAATCCGGAGATAAGAACAGTAATGGCACAAGCCAAAGAAGTCGTTCTTTCTTCCAAGGATCCTACCTTAAAACAAACAATAGAAGAAGAAACAAAGCAGATCAAGCAAGAGATTATAGAGAGTATCGTTGAAAATGATCCGGAGCTCAAGAAAGAATACGAAACGAGTAAGATGTTGCCAACAGAAACATCTCTTTCACGCTCACAGCGACGAGAGTTACGAAATACCTTAAAACAGCGCCTTTGGACTAGTGAAAATCCAACAATCCAAAGACTTTTTTCAGAAAAAGCGCAGGAAATTGTGAACCAATCTCGCAAGAGACTAGCTGATCTAGCTATCCAAGCAAAAAAAGATGTTCTATTCTCTGACAACCCTCGTGTAGAGGAGATAGTAAAAGCAGAAAAAAACGCACCTGCTTTTTTGGATAAAAGAAATGCAGTCATGTTAAAAATCATAGAAAAAGACATGGAACTCTGGATGAACTACGAGGCGAACGAATATACCTTTCCATCAGAAGAGTCTCTTTCGGAAAAACAGAAAAAAGAATTCGATCATGGACTACGTTTGTTGCTTTTGGATAGCCAGAATCCACAGTTACAAAAACTTTTTCAGGAAAAGGAAAAAGAGGTTATACAACAGCATTTTGGCCTTAGCATAACCCAACTGAATACGGGAACAGCTAATGTCGTTTATAAAGTAGATGCGGACGAAAAGGTCTCTGCGTATACAAAAAAAATACCAGAAAATCGATCTAGACAGAAAGTTGTCGACATATCAACGGTGGGGGCTTTGTCAGAACCTCTTAAAGGAGCAAACCTCGTTCGGATATACCGTAGAACCTCGAAACAAACAGCAGAAGAAGCACCGGCAGATCTCTCTCCTGCCTCCAACCGATCAGAGAACTTCGTCACTGCCTCACCGATTGACCGGCTGACTACTAACCCTGCTAAGGTTAACTGGCAAAGCTCTGCATCGCAACACACGGCTCTCTTTGCTCTCAGCTTGCAACTTTGGGATGGACATCGCAAGAACATGTGGATGGATGGAAACAGCGATTTAATCATTGGAGACTACGACGATGCGGTGTTGGAAAGCAATTTAATCACTGCAAGTGGAAACGTCGTCAATTCTCCTCTCGGACAACTCTATCTACAAACAGTCAATCCCACTATCGACGAAGCAATACTAGAAGAACATTTGGACGAATTAGGAGAGTCGATTGCTTTGCAAATACCCGTACAAGGACGCGATTTTGTAGCAATAGAAGAAAAAGGAGAAAACGAACCGCCAGAGATCACACAGGTTAACTTCTCAGAAGAAGAATCTGAGATGATTACCGACCTCGTTGAACAGCACTTTGGTAAAAACCGTTGGTTTTTAATTCATGGCAGAGACAACAATATTTCGAGCGGTTCCATAACCCTGGCCGACGTACGGTTAGAATTTGCAAAGGTGACAGAAGATCCAAGATTCAAAACCCTTCCCATCTGGAAAGAGTTAAGAAACGAAGGATTGTCGGACGAGCAGATTGCTATGTTGCAAAGGCAGCCGATGCTTCTCCATCCGAAAAATTGCAGCATCGCACAACTACAAGCATTAAGAGAAAGAAAAGCTCGCCTAGAAGGCTTCCTTGCACTCAAAAAAATGTTCAACAACCCAAAAGATTTTCAAGGAGATCCAATAGTAGCTCTATACAACCAGAGAGAAGCTCTACTCGACCACTTGGACTCGATGCCAATTACAACATCCGAAAAACAAGAACTGCGACGAGAGCTCTCTAATATAGAGACAACCCCTGACGGAATAAAGAAAGCCGAAGAGATACTGGAAGGTCCAATCAAATGGAATCAGCTTGCCTACGCTGCATATCCTACATTAGCTCGAATGCACCAATGGGCAGCCAAGGTAGACGCATTAAAAAACCAACTGTCTAATATCCCTTCGTCTAACATAGATGAAAAGGTGAAACTTCTAAAAGAAAATATTGACGATTTGCCAATTCCCCCACTGAGCATTAGGCCTCTCAAACTAAGTCTAGAATCCGACAAACCAGAAGATCATACAGCAGCTGTTAACTTTGTAAACAATATGTTACTTCAAGCGAATTGGTCAGAGCCAAGTCAAGCACTTTCACATAAGTTTGCTCATCTGTCTCAAGAACAGCTCAGGCGTGAAATCACGCAATATAGCCGCTTTCAACAAAATTAAAGATTGTAGATATCGCTAGGGCACCCCATACTAATTCTACAATGCACAACATCAAAATTGAACCGGCAATTACTCTTGTAGAAGGCTTAGGCCAGATCAGTAAAGAGCAACAAAATGCTGCTGACGAGGTATGGCAGCATGCTCTGCAGACGAAGTCCCAGCTCAGGGACAATCCCATCCTCTGTATCACGAAACGGGAGGAAACCGCTTTGCACGTCTCCTGGCTTCCTTACCGCCTTTATTATGCCCAATTCTTCCTCGAAAAGGGGTGTTTCCCCACTCTCTTTGCTCTCTGTGTGACAGGAATCGTACGCAAGAGCAAGAAGGTTTTATTAGGCAAAAGAAGTAACCGCGTCACACAATACCCTGGCTGCTGGGAGTGCATTCCTGCTGGCGGCATTGAGAGTGCTGCGCTTGACGAAGAGGGGTCGATATCCCCTCAGACACAGCTCTTAAAGGAATTCGAAGAGGAGACAGGGTTGAACCGAGATGCTATTAAACAGATGCGTTTTGCCAGCCTACTCAGAGACTCTGAAGCAAGATGCATCGACCTCTGTTACAACATCTTTCTAGAGACAGAGCTCTCCCCTATCCCCTCCGAAGAACACACAGAAGTGGAGTGGTTTGATCTCACAGCTCTCCCTTCTGCTGCTTTACCTTCTATCCCCTCTCTAAAAGAATTGACAACAACTATTTTTTAATGCTATTATCCTATAAATTATTTACACGAACAAAGTTTGTATTACAATGATATTCAGCTGGTTGCGAAATCCAAGCTTCCTTTATCTTCTTACCGCTTTGCTGGGCATCTTCATGGGTTATTTGGGGATTCCGGGCGTTCACTTTGCGGCTTCTACGATATCGGAGATTTTTATCAACCTTTTGAAGTTGATCAGTCTTCCCCTCATCTTTCTATCGATTGTCTCGACGGCGTCTGGGATGGAGAACATTCATGAGCTCAAATTTTTAGGTAAGAGGCTGATCAAATACACTCTTTTAACGACGCTGATCGCTGCGACGATTGCTCTTGGGCTGTTTTTATTAGTTGATCCTGTGAAAGGCGTTCAGATTCCTGTTGAAAGCTCTCCTGTTGCTGCGGGGACATTTTCTGGTTATGCGAGTTTTTTGAAGCAGCTTATTCCTAGCAACATCGTCCAGCCTTTTAGTGAAAACAGCGTTATTGGCGTTTTATTCATTGCTATGCTGCTTAGTTTAGCGACTTTATCACTACCTTCAGAGAAGAGGAAGGTACTTCACACCTTTTTTGCCGCTCTCTATTCGGCGGTAATGAAGGTAACGAGATGGATTATTAAGTTGATGCCGATTGCGATATGGGCTTTTGTTGTCTTATTTATCAAGGATTTACAAGGTGGCAACTTACAGATATCGAGCTTAGCCCTCTATCTATCGTGTGTAGTGGGAGCAAACCTTATTCAAGCTCTGATTGTCTTACCTCTTTTATTAAAGATGAAGGGGTGTTCTCCATTCAAGGTTTTTAAAGGGATGTTACCTGCCCTTTCGGTCGCTTTTTTTTCAAAATCATCGAGTGCAGCCTTACCGATGGCGATGCAATGTGCTGAGGGGAATGTCAAAGTATCTCGCAAGGTAGCCGGCTTTAGTTTGCCGCTATGTACAACGATCAACATGAATGCTTGTGCGGCATTCATTCTCATCACTGTCCTTTTCGTTTCAACAAGCCATGGTGCTGTGTATAGCTTGCCTGGGATGGCTCTATGGATTCTCATCGCCACCATTGCTGCTGTCGGCAACGCAGGCGTCCCTATGGGCTGCTATTTTATTGCGAGTGCCTTTCTTGCTACGATGAACGTCCCTCTCAATATCTTGGGTGTCATCCTACCGTTTTATGCTCTTATCGACATGCTAGAGAGCGCCATTAATGTCTGGTCAGACTCGTGTGTGACGGTCATGCTCGACAAGGATCTTCAAAAAGAAACAGTACAGCTCATCACCGAACAACCCGTGTAGAGGCCAACAAAACGCTCTCTTTTTTCTCTGCGTTTCTTTGCGCTCTCTGCGTCTTTGCGTTTCTTTGCGCTGCCTTGTTACTCGTCAACCTAAAGTCGGAGTTGTGGATAGCGTTTTTTCAGGTATCTTCTTGCGAAGGGGTAGAGGAATTTTTGTGAAAGGTTATAATTATAGATAGAATGCAAGAGATCCATCGATGCTTTACCTTGCATGATGCGGCAAAAAATTTTGGGCATCCCTTTTTTTCGTATACGTTCCCAGGCGAAGCGATTGACAACGCCGGCCTTTAGATAGTTTCTGTATTTTTTTAGTAGAATTTGTGCGTAATCTTTTTGTTCTAGCAAGCAGTTGGCGGCAATGAACCCTGACATCATGGACGAGCGTATACCGAAGCCCCACAGGAGGTCTTGCAATCCTGCTGCTTCACCAACGAAGAGGGTGTTACCGCTGACAGGTTGCAGGTGTGTAGAGAAGGAACCGAGGCCACCGACAGCTTTTTGTTCACGAAGATCATCGAGACCTAAGAGAGAGCACAAGTTTTTTTTTGTTTCCTCAAAGCAGTCATTTAATCGATGAAATTCATCGAACAGGACTGTACATATACAACCGTAGCCTTGTGTAATAAGGAGGTAGGAGTATCCGAGGTATGCGGCACGATCGTCGACAAGGGCGATGGCACAGTCGGGCGCTGTTGTTTTGAAAATGATTCCTTTATCGATTGCAGCCGTTTCACCTTTGATGGGCCCTGTAGCGACGACATCGACTTCATCATACGGCAGTTTTTGTCCGAAGGAGAATGAGACACCGGATTGGATAGCCTGCTGTTTGAGTCCCCAGTCGAGCGTTCCTGGAAACGCGCCTCGT
>JAFITR010000169.1 GCA_017116025.1 Simkania negevensis | reverse complement strand
CTGCCAAGAGAAGAGTGCCGTTGAAGGGACCAGCCGATCGCTGCTCTCTACAGCCGTCCGAAACGAGCGGACACCGTTGGCAAAAGGCTGAAAATACCGCAAACGCTGCAACTCTGGAGCAAAATACTGCCACGCAAAGAGAGGAGAAAGGGAGCGTTTACCTCGTCTAAATTCTGTAAAAACAACACGAACAGAGCCATCCTCGCGCTCTTCAAGAACAAACTCCAGCGAATCAAGAATACGCAAAGGCCAAGGCCTATCTTCATATTTTGTCAAAACAAAAGCTTGGCTTTTCCCCTTTTCGGAGGGAAGAAAAGAGAAGGTGGAACCTCTTTCATCGTTAGCAACAAAATTGAGATCGTTAGCCAAAATGGAGAAAAAGAGTTCTGCCGGAACAGAATCAAAAGAAAGGGGTTCTTCACCCACCTCTCTCAAAGGCCCCTGGCGCTGCATAACAGCAAGGAGTTGTTCTTTTTGAGCATCCCACTCTGCAGCGTTGGCTTGATAGCTACTGGCAAGGAGCAGGTACTCTTTACGCGCACGTTCAACCCGTGCAGGAGAAAGAAACAAGTCATACATCATCACCCATGGAGCAAGAACAAGAGCAACAATGGTGATTAGCAACATTGCTTTAAGAAGCAAGTAGCCATCTGTTTTTTGACGCAGAGCTTTTGCATCCTTACCAACAGCATAGTCAACCTGTTCGCACGCCGTTCCAACTTCCTCCACACTGGTTAGAGAAGAGCCGCAAATAATACATGTCGTCTGCGTGTCGTCATTATCTGTTGCGCAAAGAGGGCACTCCATAAACCTATCCGCCAATTGTGTCCATATGGTTAAATTTTACAACAGCGCCACACAGGTCAAGAAAAAGCTCCTACATGCATCAAAGGCTTTTCTTGCCGACTCTCATTCAGCTTTTTCTCTTGCTCGTTTTTCACAGCCTTTTTGAGCTCTTCAACGCGGTCTACAGCTTCCCACATGAAAGAAATATCCGTGCGCCCAAAGTGGCCTCCGCTGGCTGTTTTTCTATAGCAAGGCTTTTTTAATTGCAACATTTCTATGATTCCTTTGGGCGTAAGAGAGAAGACTTTTCGTATAGCGCGATTGATTACCTCTTCTCCAACAGAAGAAGTAGCAAAAGTAGTTACTTTCACAGAGACAGGGTCCGCATAACCAATCGCATAGGCTATTTGCACCTCACATTTTTTCGCCAGCCCAGCAGCAACGACATTTTTAGCAACGTAGCGTGCAGCATAAGCCCCCGCACGGTCTACTTTAGACGGGTCTTTGCCAGAAAAGCAGCCGCCACCATGCCTAGCCATACCACCATAGGTATCTACGACGATCTTACGCCCCGTCAACCCACAGTCCGCCATCGGCCCCCCTACAACAAAACGTCCTGTTGGATTGATCAAATAACGCGTTTTGTCATCAAGGTAACACGCTGGCACGACATCCCTAATCGCCTTTCTCATGTCTTTTACTATCGTCTCATGAGCGACATCTTCAGCGTGTTGAGTTGAAATCACGGCTGTATCGACACGGACGGGACGGAACTTCTCGTCGTATTCAACCGTCACCTGGGTCTTCCCATCTGGACGCAGGTAGGGAAGGGTTTTCTCTGTACGCAAATCTTCAATTTTACGAGCGATCTTATGGGCAAGCGTAATCGGTAGCGGCATCAGCTCAGGGGTTTCATCACAGGCAAACCCGAACATCATACCCTGATCACCCGCCCCCATCTCTTTAAAGAGCCCCTGGCCCTCGTCAACGCCCATCGCAATATCTGGCGACTGCTTATTTAAGGCAATCAAGACAGCGCAAGACTCCCAGTCAAACCCTAGTACAGGGTCCTCATAGCCAATCTCTTTGATTGTCCTTCTAACAACATCTTGATAGTCGACATAAGCTGTTGTTGTGATCTCTCCAGCAATCAAGACAAGGCCTGAAGTGACAAGAGTTTCACACGCCACGCGTGCTTCAGGATCCTTCTGCAGCAACGCATCGAGGATAGCGTCAGAAATTTGGTCTGCCACTTTGTCTGGGTGCCCAGCACACACCGACTCCGATGAGAAAAAAGAATGAGACATCTCAACACCCCTGAAATTGTATGAACGAAATCCGGAGGGTAGAAGAACAAACATTTTTACTCAACAGCAACAATCGAATTGAAAAATGTAAGAGAGGGGCAACAGGGACAGGAAGGGACAACAGAAGCGCTCTCCATTTTTGTTCGTTTCGTAGTTTCGGTCTTCGATGTTATTCGTTGAGAATC
>JAFITR010000168.1 GCA_017116025.1 Simkania negevensis | reverse complement strand
TCCAGACCTTCGGCCTGGTTTCAAAACTGCCAAACTCGAACGCCCTTACAGGGCTCGAACACGTTTTTAACTATCCCCAGGCCTCATGGCCCGGGCTCTACATATGCCGGCCCTTCGGGCCGCAAAGAGGGATCGCAGAAAGCAAATGACCTCATCCGAAGAGAGTAAAGCTGCTTTACGAAAACGCTACCTGGCAAAAAGGAAAGCGATTATAGAAGAGAGGCGGATCGAGGCAGGGCAGAAAATCATGGAGGCGCTTCCACCTCTCTTACCAGAAGGAAACGTCCTTTCCTTTGCCAGCTTTGGCAGCGAGATCGACTTGTGGCCTTTAAACAACCTCTTGATCAAGGAAAAGAGGCTTCTTCTCCCCAAGGTAGCATCTAAAAGCACGATTCAAGTCTACCGTATAAAAGAGATTACCCACGACCTTGCTCCAAGCGACTTGGGCCCTCTTGAGCCCATCAACACGCTCTGTGAGCCATGCTTCGCTGAAGAGATCTGTTGCGTGCTTGTGCCGGGGATTGTCTTTGATGACGAAGGATACCGCCTCGGGTATGGCAAGGGTTTTTACGACCGCCTCCTTGCAAACCTTCCTCAAAAGACCCCAACCTACGGCATCGCCTTCCGCGAGCAAGAGAGCCCAACACCGTTGCCGCAGACGTCGCGTGATGTGGCGGTTTTACGCGTCCATTACTTTTAAAAGTGTTAATTACAAGGCGCAAACGACAACGCCAATGTCATCACAACTGCCTTTCGTCCAAGTGTTAATGTTTTTGTCCCAAGCAAAACCTGCAAGAACAGCAGCGGTGACTACTGGCGCGAGCTTCTCTTCAACACAATTGTGTACAACAGTTCCTATTGTTGTAGAGCTATATAAATCTGTGATTCCATCGCTACAATGTACGAGATGATATCCCCTCCAGCCTCCCTTAGGCATTTCAAAACGAGTAATTTTTGGACGCCCGCTACATCCACCAGCGAAGCGGTGATTGCCTAGAGCTCTTGGCATACCAAGGTTCCCGTCCAATCTCAGCTCATTAGCGATGGCTAAGTCGACCCAAAGATCATGTCCTCGATCTTGAACGCCTTTTTTATAACGCTCGTCAGAGCACTTTTGATCCTCACTAAGTTGAAGCGTCTTACCATCGGGATCAACAAGAAGAGTCCTGGAGTCACCGAGGTTAACGACCCAAAGGACACCCTCAATCATCACAGCAACACTCGCTGTAGCGCCCACATCTCCGCTCCATTCTTCGTGAACAAATTCGGAGCAACACTCTCGGCTCAAGTCAACAAAAGCAAGTTTAAGAGCATTCCAGACAGCAACATCGTCCAGCCCTTTTTCTCCAAACTCCTCTAGCCTCTTTTGCAAGAAGCGACCGATATTATCTCTTGAATATTGCGCAACCTCGTAACTACCATGTCCATCAAAAACACCTGAAACAGCAACCTGACGAGTAGCTCCGGCAGCAAGGAAGTCAAAGTTCACCGGGTAAAGGAGAAAATCTTCCATCGCGGAATTGCCTTCGCCTCGAATCAAGGCTGCTCCCGCTTGTCCGCTTGTAGATGAGCAACCCTGAAAGAAGAAATCCCGAACCTCTCCACAAACTAGCTTCTCCCGACTCGATATAATCAAGGGGCCATTGCGGGTTCGTTCGAAATTTTCTTTCCACCAAGAAACAAACTCCTTCGAAACGGTATCCGATTCCCTTCCGTCCTCCCCATCAACTTTTTCTCTCTGCTGTTTCTGCGCAGCTTCAGCCTCAACAGCCAACCTTTCTTCGACCTTCTCAGGATCCAGTATCAGGTGATACTCCAAATTGTCGATTTCAGATAAAGAAACCGTTGCATCTTCTGCTACTCTAAATGGAGCTGGAATGCGGTTTTTACAGACAAGAGCTCCTGTTTCGCTCTCTTCCACGAGATGGCTATGCGGACTGCTTCACTCTACCCCCTCTTTCTTTTCGATTCCCTCTTTTCTCTCGCTGCTGGGAGAAGCTTGCTGCCTACCAGCAATCGCACGATGAACAAGAGCCACTAAATGGCCAAGAAGAGGTATTGCCTTTAAAACTGCTAGCGTTAAGTGCTTCACCCTCTGTAGCAAAGAAAGAGATTTCCCATCTCCCCCCGCAAAGAGAACGCCTTTTTTAACAAGATCGCAACACTTTTCTGAACGAACAAAAGCAACACGGAGATGTTTGCCCGCTTCCTCGTAAGGAAGAAGTGGGTGGAAAAAACTTTTAGACGAATGGATGATTTGCATAAAAGAACCTAGTTTCAACATTAAAAT
>JAFITR010000167.1 GCA_017116025.1 Simkania negevensis | reverse complement strand
CTCACGTTAAGAAAGGGACAACAGGGACGACAGAGACAGCAGGGACAAGAGAAGCTCGTTGATAGTCAAGGGTAAAGAGCACAAAAAAGGATAGCACTCTTTGTTGTCCCTTGCTCTCCTTTTTTATCTGTTTTGCGCCACTTCCATCTCATTGACCTCATATTCACTCACGGATCTCCGTGGTGATTTATGCAACAACTCCATTTTTAGAAGCTTGCCCTACGTCGAATCCACGCTAAACAGAAAAAAAACCTTTACTCTTTCTTTGCCTTTCCCTACACTATTCTTTAAAGAATATAGCAAAAAAGATTACAACAACAAATAACGGAGAAACCAATGACCACCCCAGTAGCAGATCCAGGTTCTACAGAAATAAAGTTTACATATCCATACACAACTTCTCAGGGCAAGCTGACTTCCCAGACACATGCGTTGCTCATTCCGAACGACAAGCTGGAAAATACACCAGTTTTCTTGAGGGGGGAAGCTGACCGTATTTCTAGTTTTGCAACTAACCTCCTAGCCTCGAGCCTAGCCTCTGCGGATGCATCAAGAGGAAAAGATAAGCTGAGCAAGGTTTGGGCATTGCCAATCGATATCGGCATAATTCATACAACCCTGTCCCAGAGACTTACTTCGATGATCGAGCAGGCAGAAGCAACCAGGTCCATCGAAGAGATCACGAAAGGGATCGCGACCATGCTCGGGCACTATTGCACTGGACTAACCGAAAAAGCAACGAAGTGCACTCGCCAAGTTTTACCGATCACTGCTGCTGCCGCACTATCGACCGACGATGCCGTATCTGGCAACGTCATAGATGATCCTGGTACTACTAGATCAAGCAGTAGAAATTCATCTCAACCAGACAAAGGCAAGGTAGCCGAAGGCAATCCAGCCTCTAACACTGTTTCAATGAGCGATCAAGGACTCTCACAAACACGCGTTTCAGCCTCCTCTTCTCCTCCACCCGCTGCAGACCAAAACGTGGTCGTAGAGACATCTATTGCTCCCCACTCAGGGGGCGCAACGCGGGGCGGCTCATCACCTTCGCCTTCCCCTACTATCCCTCCGCTGCCAGTTCAATGGGATCCCTCCCAGGGCGGTGATAGGGTGCCCACTCCTTCCTCATTAATGGTGGACGTTTCCCGCAAAGGCTCTCTTGCCGCTAACCAGGAAGAACAAACCAGAGAGGCAACATCAAACAGCTCAGGTAAAGATTCACAACTTCCCCCTCCCTTAGTAGCGGCCACCCCAGAGGGCTCAAATTCATCCACACCAACAGAAAACATCGGGCCCCTTTTTCCCCGAGGGAGCGTAAGCACAAAGTCGCCCCATTCCGATCAAGGCGCAGCAACAAATCGATCAGATGTAGGCACATCGAATGGCTCTTCCTTAGAAGAAACCTCCGAGGTAAAAGGCGCAGAATCAAAGAATGCACTACCTACTCCTTCGCAACCAGCATTCACTCTAAACCCAAATTTTGTTGAGACACCACCCACCCACGCTACAGCCACAGCGCCCCCTACTCCTACCTCGCCCATAATACCACCGGGCAAAACGGTCCAAGCAGCTAAAAACACAACTGCTTCCCAATTACAAGCTTCTTGGCAACCTTCTTCATTCAGCGACTCTTCCTCCAAAGAGGATAGTGATAGAAACGAAAACGCAACCGCAGGATCCGGCAATAGAAGCACAACTACTGATATACTTCGCACAACTCCGTTTTTCCAAAGCTCCTCCAACGGGAGCAGCACTTCTCTCTCTTCTACCCTATCATCCACACCACCTGCATCACCCACTAGCCCGAAGAAGACGCCTCTTAGCGATACGGGGAAACCTTCTGACGGCCTAAACAAGGACAAGGCCAATGGTTCTGTGCCTCCCAAGGACTCTTCCAACCCGAGGAATGCCGCTGACTATGACAGCGATGTCAAGCCTACACGCGGCAGCCAACAGCCGTCAACAAAGAGCGGAATAACGCGTGCTGCTGATGCAATAGCGCACTTTGCCAAAGAATTCTTTCGGCTTATTGCAAAGCCCTTTATCGCCCTCGCTGATCTACTCCGCAAACTTTTCAATAGGCCGATTACCAACAGCGCAACCGTTATCAAGGCAAGCGAAAAGGCCGTAGTGACCCCAGAAGGCAGCCTGCGCGTCTAAAAAACGCAAGCCACAAGTGGGCGGAGGGGCCCTGAAGAGAGCTTATAAGCCCAGGTCACACGAACAACGAACAGCAGCAATAGCCACACGATCAACCACCCCATGACCCACGGCTAGGGCATTAATTTTGTCTCTGTTTTTCGCTCTA
>JAFITR010000166.1 GCA_017116025.1 Simkania negevensis | reverse complement strand
ACAGAAGATCGGTTTGTATATCGCGGATCTCATCGTCGAAGGGGCCGTTGTCATTGAGTTGAAATGTTGTGATCGGTTACTTCCTGAGCATCAAGCACAAACAATCAATTATCTTAAAGTGTCAGGAACTCTAGTTGGCTTATTGATCAATTTTGGAAAAAAAAGCGTCGAGTATAAACGACTCTATCATCCTGACCGTCTAAACAATAGATAACACCTACCCTGCTCTCTACATCCTAACTAATAGCGATCCTGTCTATCTTTGTCCATCTTGCCTATCCTGTTCCTTCCGTGGTCTATAAAGACTGCTGCGGATCTTCTTCCTTCCGCGGCCTATAAGTAGCTATCCCTAGACCCTAGACCCTAGACCCTAGCCCTGGATCCATTTTTTCTTCGTAGCCTTTTTGATCGCAGGTTTTTTGAGAGTAGCAGGCGTCTCTTCCTCTCCTCCTTCTCCAACATTCAGTTGTTTGGAGATCTCGGCGACATCGAAGTCTAACGTTTCCATGAGGTCTTTTTGAAAGGATTCAACATCGTGTTGGATGCTTTGTATTGCCGTCCACTCTTCTTTGGTAAAATTGTCGGAGTTGTTTACATATTCTTCTAAGGCTTCTTTGCTCATCCCCATCTTAGCATAGACTTCTTCCGCTTGTTGGTTGAGCGTATCCAGATGCTTCTCCATATTTTCCAGTGCCGAATCCACGTCGAGCATGCTTTGAATATCCTGAGCTTTTTCCCCTTCTGTAGCCAACCCTTCTTCTTTGAAAGCATTGAATACTTTTTTAAACGTCTCTTGGATCTCCGTCAAAGAGCCCCCTTCGCCAGACTCTTTCGTGAGGAATTCGTTGATGTCCATTTTCTCTTTAGAGGAATTTTCTTTCTTCTTATTTTCTGCCATAGTTACCTCTTTGGTACTTGTTGTATCTTTTTTGCGATCCTAGCAGATCATTTGAATAGAGACAAGGCTTTGAGCATGGGTGTTTCCCATTGCAAAAGGAGTGCATGCAAGGTATGCTTACCCTTCATTATCCCCTCACTGGAGAACAATCATGGACATTGTCTTGGCGACGAATAACTTGGGCAAGATCCGCGAATTTCGCACTATTTTTAAGGAGCAGAAAGAGGTGGACTTGCTCTCTTTGCGTGACTTCTCCCATTACACTCCCCCTTCCGAGTCGGGGAAAACCTTTGAGGAAAACGCTCTCCTTAAAGCTGTTCATGCTGCTCGTACGTTGGCAAAATGGGCCGTTGCTGACGACTCCGGCCTCGTTGTCCCTGCATTGAACAATGCTCCGGGAGTCTACTCCGCTCGCTATTCTGGTGAAGGTGCGACAGAGTCTAAAAACAGAGCCAAGCTCCTCAGGGAGATGCAGGGGTTACAAGCTGAACAACGCTATGCCTACTTCGAATGTTGCCTCGTTCTTGCTAATGCCGACGGCTATAAAAAGACAGTACGAGGGATATGCGAGGGTTGGATTAGTGATGAAGAGCGTGGCTGCCATGGCTTTGGCTACGATTCTTTGTTTGTCAAACACGACTATGACAAAACTTTTGCCGAGCTTGATGAGAGCATAAAAAACCGTATATCGCATCGTCGTAAGGCTATTGATAAGTTGCTGATTGCTCTAGAACATATTATGAGGGAAGAGAAGCTCTCTAGCCAAATCTGATCCTGCAGCAATTCCCGCCAAAACCGAACAAGTATTTACAGGTAAACGGGCGATGAATATAAACGCGAAGAGCATACGAAGGGCAGCGGGAATTTCTGCTGGTTCTGTATGCTCTATCTGATTGATGGGTACAATCTTCTTTTTAGCTTAGACCTCGATGAACGATCGCTGAAAGAAAGCAGGTGCTCTTTGATCGATGAGCTCAATAGGAAGGCGAAGAGGCTCAATCTCGATCTCGTTTTAATCTTTGATGGTCTTCATCATGCTTCAGATATGGCTCGTTCCCACTACGACGCTCTTGAAGTCGTCTATACATCCGCTGGTGAAAGTGCCGACGATTACATCATCGATGAGATAGAGAGGAGGGAGAAAGGGCCGTCGGTTGTTGTCGTCTCTTCTGACAACAAGCTGTGTCGCCGAGCAAAGGTGTTTGGTGCTGCTTCCATAGGGTGTAGCCAATTTTTATCCAAACTCGATCGCTCTCTTCGAAAAAAAAAGAGAGAGGTCCCAAAACTTCAGAAAGTCGTTCAGAAGACCTTTCAAAGGGCCCCTACGCTTATTTCGCCAATAGTGAAAAAACCTCCGCCAAATGCCTCTGCTATCCAATGCCTCGATTACTACCTCGCGATCTTTCAAAAACGTTACAATACAATATC
>JAFITR010000165.1 GCA_017116025.1 Simkania negevensis | reverse complement strand
TGGGTTCTGCGACTTGTTTAAACCAGTGGTAGGCTTGTTGTGTCTCTTCATGAAACTGGGCGGAATAGCCCAAGATGAGGTATGACTGGTCGCTTAGAGAGCTGCTCTCAGCGAGCTGCTTGAGCGTTTGCAACCCTTCTTCCTCTTGCGACATCACGCGGCTCAGTGCCAAGGTTTCTTCGAGAGGTAGAGATAACGTAGGGAGAGAAGAAAGGTAGTGTTTTGCGGCAGAAAAGTTTTTCAATAAAAAGGAGGCTGTCCCCGCGAGCTCTAAAGCCTCGATATTGTTAGAGGCGACTTGTAAAACCCATTCAGCTTTTTGGAGGGTCGTGGCATGGTCTTCTCGTTGCAAAGCGTGGCGTGCATCTTCAATGTTGTTGGCGACCTCATTTTGTCGGTAGAGGTCGGGAATATTGAGGTGGTATTCTTCTGCTATTCCTAACAGTGTCGATAGGGTGGTGACATCGTTTTCGGAGTAGGAACGTGGTACAAGAGTTTGAAGAAATGCTTCGAGTGCGTCATGGAATTCCTCTTCTTCAGAAAAAGAGGGCAGAGAAGATGCGAGACGTACAGCCTCTATCGCCTTGCTCTGCTTAGAAGCTCTATCCCAAAAAGGTTTGGAGTATGTGAGGATTTCAATAGAGAAACGCAGCTTTTCTGACGCCGATGGAGCCAGAGCGAGCCAATCTTCTAGCTGCTTCCGAGTCTTGTCTAACGATGGAGAATCGTTTGTAAAGGCATCTTCGACTCTCTTTTCAAAAAAAGACCACATGCGTCTTTCAAAAGGGGCGCGCCCTTGTTTGAGCATGGGAGCAATCTGTTGGTAGGCAAGCAAACGTTGTATCTCGTTGTTGCTAAAAGCGCTTTCTGCAGCATCGTTAAAATAGTTGTCAAAGAGCTCTGTAACGGAGTCGCTTTTTACGATGCGCAGCAGTGCGTTAAAGGTGTTGTTTGCAGTAGTCTTGTCTTTTCCCCAATGCCTTTCAAAGGCGTGCATGAGCTGTTTTGAAAGCTGGTATAACTCGTCGATCGCTCGAGACGCCTCAAGCAAGTCTGTGAATGTGTACAGCTCTTCAAAAGAGTTGTTTTCTATGAATCGATCCACTGCTTGTTTTGTATAGGCAATAATTGTTTTGCGCTCGGAGTCAAAACTTCTATGGAATACGGGGACTTTATCGAAATAAGAGTGAGCCAGCTTGTAATAAGGGAGTGAAAGAGAAGGAGTCTTTTCTTCTGCCTCTTTGACATAGCTCAGCCCCATGAGGAAGTTGTACTTGCCTTCGTTGTAGGTAGAAAGGAGACGGCTATTCTCTTCTAACAGCTTGCGGCCCGTAAGGTAGATGCCTTGCTCGAGGTGGCAGCGAATCTGATGCTGTTGCAGCCATGCATCGGGAAAGTGTTTGTTGAACGAGACATCGAGCCACGGATAGTCGTGTCTGCCTTGGGAAGAACGTTCCCATAAGGCAAGAGCTTGGGAATAGTCTCCGCGATAATAGGAAGCAAGGGCATCGAGCATGAGGTAGTAGTGGGAGGCCCTCTCCTTGTGATTAACTTTAGAAAGCCATGGCAGTGCTGATTCCACATCAGAAGCCAACAGAGCATTGGTGGCTTTGTTCAAATAGTGCTCAGAGAGGTTCGTGCCGTGCTTGGACTGGTTGATTGCTTGGTCAAACGCTTCCATCGCTTGATCCATACTCCCTTCAGCGCGTAGAATATATCCGCGATAAAGGTGGTATGCATCTTCAGGCAGTTTCTTCTTTATTTTGTCGATCAGATGGCCTGCTTCACTGTACTTGTCGCGTTGGTAAGCATCCAATGCGATGTTCAGGTAGTGGTCCTTGTCGTAAGAAAAAAAAAGGTATGTAGCAAGACCGACCAGAACCAAGGCAATCGTCGCTATTGCTGCTTTTAAATAGGTCATGGTTGCTCTCCCTCTTTTGTTGCAGAACGCAATATGGTGCGTAAGGGGGTCCCGTTCTGAATCTCGGCAGAGAGCTCCTTAGCCTTCTCTTCGCTTGCTACAGCACAAACAAAGGTGCGTCTCCCTTCGCACCAGTTGGGGATGAGCGCTTGTCCTTCAATCGTAAACCCTTGTTTTAAAGAGCCTTCTATCGGTTGAGAAGCGAACGACACCAGGGGAAAGAGCACCCTGTCAATGTAATATCTGCCGTGGATTTCCCCTGTGCGCGTAACGAGAAAGACCGCTTGCCCTTCGGTAAAATACTCTGAATTACCTGACAGCTTCTTTAGCATAAACACCTCTAAGAAGATGATTAGAGGATTTATCTTGGCGGATTGTACTTTCTCTTGCAAGCACAATAGAGTTAGGGGTCAGGCCCGT
>JAFITR010000164.1 GCA_017116025.1 Simkania negevensis | reverse complement strand
ATAAATAAATGTAGGTAACTATGAAAGTTCGTCTGGCTTGAAAAAGAATGCGATCTCTACCTTGGCTGTCTCCTGTGCGTCTGAGCCGTGGACAATGTTGCGCTCAATTGAAGAGGCGTATTTTGCGCGGATTGTACCCGGAGCGGCGTCCTTGGGGTTGGTAGCACCCATCACTTGACGGTATTTTCCGATGGCATTTTCTCCTTTGAGGGCCATAACGAGTACGCGTCCTGAAGTGATGAACTTAACCAGGTCGTTAAAGAAAGGGCGCTCTTTGTGGACAGCATAGAATGCTTCGCCCTCCTCTTTGGTTAAACGCATCATCTTGGCAGCTATAACGCACAGGCTAGCATCTTCAAGCTCGGTAATGACTTTACCGATGATGTTCTTCTCTGTTGCATCAGGTTTTATGATCGAAAGGGTCTGCTCTATTGCCATCGTTTTCTCCTGCTATTTTGTAAGGCGTTGTTGCAACTGATCGAGTTCGTGGATAATCCCTTTAGGGATCTTGTTGCCAAATATTTTGTAGTATTCTCGGATGTCATCGACTTCTTTGAGCCATTCGCCTCGGTCGACTTTGAGAGCTTCGGCAAGCTGTTCAGATGTGGTGTCGAGTCCTGAGGTGTCTAGCGTTTTTGGTGTATAGCCAATAGGGGTGTCAAGAGCGTTGTCACTGCCTTCCGTGCGCTCAAAGATCCATTTGAGAACGCGGATGTTGTCTCCAAAGCCGGGCCAGAGCATCTCCCCCTTCTCGTCTTCTCTGAACCAGTTGACGTAAAAAATCTTGGGAAGTTTGTCCTCAGAACTCTTCTTCCCTACAGCGAGCCAGTGGTTAAAGTAGTCTGCCATATGGTATCCGCAAAAGGGAAGCATAGCGAAGGGATCGTGGCGTACCTGGCCGATGGCTCCTGCCGCTGCTGCCGTTTTTTGCGAAGAGACAATCGTTCCGAGGAAGGTGCCATGTTGCCAGTTGTGTGATTGGTAGATGAGGGGGATTGTCGATGGCCTTCTGCCTCCAAAGATGATGGCAGAAATGGGTACTCCTGCTTTGTTTTCCCAGTCGGGATCAATGACAGGGCATTGTGCAGAGGGGGCGGTGAAACGTGCATTTGGGTGAGCGGCAAGTGAGTCGCTTGCCGGTGTCCACTCTTTGTTGAGCCATGAGATGAGGTGTGAGGGTTTTTCTCCCTTCATGCCTTCCCACCAAACATCGTTGTTGTCGGTGAGTGCTACATTTGTGAAAATGGAGTTCCTTGCCATCGAAGCCATCGCGTGGGGATTGGTCTCTTCTGACGTTCCCGGTGCTACACCAAAAAATCCTGCCTCAGAATTGATGGCGTGGAGTCTCCCATCGTCGCTAAAGTGCATCCACGCAATGTCGTCGCCGATGACCTCAATCTTCCAACCAGGAAGCTTAGGCTTCATCATGGCAAGGTTCGTCTTTCCACACGCGCTCGGAAAGGCCGCAGCAAAGTACTTCTTCTTCCCCTGGGGATTCGTGATGCCGAGAATGAGCATGTGTTCCGCAAGCCAACCTTCATCCCTGGCCATGACTGAAGCAATGCGTAGAGCAAAACACTTCTTCCCTAAAAGAGCGTTGCCGCCATAACCGCTGCCGTATGACCAAATCTCCCGCGTCTCGGGGAAATGAACGATGTGTTTGTTCTCCGGATTACATGGCCAAGGAACATCTTTCTCCCCCTCTTTAAGAGGTGCCCCAACAGAATGTGCGCAGGGGACGAAAAATCCGTCGCCAAGCTGGTCCAAGACCGCTTTTCCCATGCGCGTCATAATGCGCATATTAACAACAACATAGGGAGAATCGGTGATCTCTACCCCTGTATGAGACAAGGGTGAACCTAGCGGTCCCATACTAAAGGGGATAATGTACATCGTTCTGCCACGCATACACCCATCAAAATAACCGACCATCTTTTGGCGCATTGCCTTCGGATCGTGCCAGTTGTTTGTAGGGCCTGCATCGTCTCGGTTCTTTGAACAGATAAAAGTGCGGTCTTCAACGCGCGCAACATCGTCAGCTGTTGAACGGGCAAGAAAGCTATTTGGATGCAATGCCTCGTTGAGAGCAGTGAATGTTCCTGTTTTGACCATCTGCTGGCATAACGCCCGATACTCCCCCTCAGAGCCGTCGCATAAATGGATCGCAGCAGGTTGGCAAAGCTTCACCATCGTACGAATCCAATCCACAAGGCCAGCGTTAGCAGATAGAGCTGTTTCAACTTCAGAAAGGGCTAAAGTCATCGTTCCCCCAGGTTTAATACGTTCCAGTAATTAGTAAGTGCTTAAAATACAGAGCTCCTCCTAACAATGCAAGTAAATGTA
>JAFITR010000163.1 GCA_017116025.1 Simkania negevensis | reverse complement strand
GATAATCGAAGGTGAAGCCTTGTGAAGAGGCAGCTTTCGATTGCACAGAAGCTTCTGTTGGCTCTCCTCGAGAAGTAGAGAAGAGTTTGGAAATAGCAGAGGATATGATCACTTCGTCGGGAGACTTCCCACTTTTAACTGGACTCCAAAAGTGTTGCCATTTCTTTATCAGATTAGAAATAACTTGCTGATTCTCGCCATCGATCGATGCTCCCTTATTTTGAAAGAGGGAGGAGAGCGTCTCGCTCATAAACCGCAAGGTCAAGCTGTCACGAGACAAGAAGTTCTTTATTTCTGGAAGAGATTCATCATAAGAAGAGAGAGAGAAATTTCGTCCTAACAAAACAGACCAAAATGTTAACACTTTCCTTTTTTGTTCTGGTGCAAACTTACTTTTGTTGTTCAAAGCAAGTTCTACGAACGAAGTATGAAAGAAGCTATCTTGCGAAGAGGCCTGCCTCTCATCAGAAGGCTGAACATTGAAGAGCAATAAAGAATCGAAAAGTTTCTCGCCATCACCTTCTGGATCATGACAAATGAAATCCAGAAAGAACTCTGAACGCATTCCCGTAATAGACGTGTTATTCAAAAAAGAGATAAGCGCTATACTTTGCGGCTCTTTCGCATGTTGCTGCATGCATTCGGAATGTTTTGTTTGTAGCATTCCTCTTCGAGGGGGACGTGGTGGTGGTGTTTTATCATCGTCATCAGCCCCTGGCATCTGTCTTGTCAACTTTTTGCCAAGAAAGCTTTCAGTAAGAGGAAGATCGCTCGTTCTCGATACTCCAAAAACTTCGTAAAGGAGAGCTTTTCCAACACGTCCATCTTTTATCGCTTCAAAAGAGTCTTCGACAAAAGCATCTTGAGAGGTTTGACGACTCCTTGGAAGGGGTAGCTTTAAATCAGTCGGCACTGTCTCCACTAGTTGTTTATGTTGTGCAGCAGTCAATCCAGATCCATTCGTTTGCCAAACCCAAAGGGACAAGAAATTCCAAAAAAACTCTTTCCTTTTTTCAGAGGGAACAAGAGGAGCAAAAGAACGTATAACAAAATCTTCTAACGCAAGATCTTTCTCTTTTAAGAGCGTATATTGATAACCAATAAAAATCTCAAAAAACAAATGTGATGTCATCTCTGACGGAGTGTGAGGAACAGATCCTGCTCCCAGAGCAGAAATCCATTTCGCAAATAAAAAAAAATGTTTTTTCGGATCATCAACAAAAAGCGTCCGAAAATAATTCGCACCAGGGAAAACAGCTACTTTGTTCTTTCCCAGTGGCTGATACACTTGAGAAGAAAAAGCGCTTAGATTCACAACAGCAGGGAGAGGGATTTTTTGATTCGAAAAATCAAGAACAAACGAAGAGTGAGAGTCTGGCAGAAAATCTACTGCCACAAAATCTGCTGTCAAAAGATTTGGCGGCAATTTTGGAAATAGATCAATGGCTAACGTACGTCCATCAAAATTCAAACGAAAATGCACATACGTGGACGAAGAATTCTGAGGAATATCTTTTGCACAACAATAACGCTTTCTGTCAACTGCGAAGAGTCTCTCCTCAACAGTAAACAACTTTCTTACAAAGGAGAAGGCAACTGCGATATTTTCTGGCCAAGGCTCTAGAGAATAAATAAGGTAAGAGCTGATGGCTAATACAGCAGTTTGAGTGTACTCACAGGGATACTCTTTTTTCAGGTCGGTCAAGAAATAATCTAGTGCTAAGGAACCTACATCGTTCGCAATCTCGAAGCGTCGACATAAGAGAGAAACAAAACCATCTCGTGCCTCTTTTGCTGGCTGTTCGAAAACAACTAGGGCCTGGACATCAGATTGAGCGTAAAGATCAGGAGAAATGGCATCTCTTCTTAGGCTTTCTGCACAAGGACCATAAGCCAAGCAATGGCTAAAAAAAGACAAGACATCATTGAAACGGCTATTGTATCCACTCCAACTTCCATCAAGAAACAAAAGATCCCGAAACTCACAAAATTTTTTTAAACGATCCTCATCCAGCCGTATGTGAGGTGCATAAGTGATCATTTCCTCAAAATTAGCAAAAGGTTCTGACGAAGAAGTTGCTGCAGGAGCAGCAGGAGCCTGATCAAGGCGTCTAAGAGCATCCTCTCCCAAAGCAGCTCCTAAAGCAGCCAGAGCATTAAAGTCCATATTTACCTAAAAACTTTACTAGTTTGTATTCTTATTCGAAATAGATCAAAAGATTTTATCACAAAAAATCAATATCTTCAATCGATTCGATTTTCTTCTGGTCAGAGGCTCCCGCAGGAATTTTTGTAATCGGTCACGGAGCTCCCCCTATTAGGTTTAGTGAGTAACGGAAGGAACAAGATAGAGAGGATGGAATAGATAGACAGGATAGGTG
>JAFITR010000162.1 GCA_017116025.1 Simkania negevensis | reverse complement strand
GCCTTTCTGTTGTTCATAGGGGATGTTGACGTGGCGAGCATAAAAAGAATGCGCTTCCCTTTTGTTGCTGATGCTGCATCGACCGCTTTGATTTGGAGCATTGCCTGCTCGTTTGTCTTTTTGATAGCGAAGGCTTTTGTCTTCTTTTTGTCCGATAGTGTGGCGATCTTTTCTGATTTGATGGAGTCGGCGATTCATTTCATCGTCAATGGCATTGTCGTTTTTAGCCTTTGGTATTCTCGCCAGCCTGCGGATAAAGAACATCCGTATGGCCATGGTAAGATTGTCTATTTCTCTTCGGCAAGCGAAGGGCTGCTGATTCTCTTTGCCGGTATCATGATCGCCTTTTATGCGATTAACGCATTCTTCCATAGAGGCGAAGTGCATCATATTAATATCGCCCTTGTTTTTGAAGCAGGTGTGGCGATAGTGAACTGTATCCTTGGACTCTATCTTATCCGTACGGGGAAGAGGTGTAATACCTTTGTTCTTGTCTCTAACGGAAAACATTTTCTTGTTGACATGTGGACCTCTCTGGGTGTTGTCGTAGGAGTCTCCCTTGTGAAAATTACGGGGCTGGTCTGGTTTGATCCTGCTGTAGCATTGTTGATCAGCGTCCATATTGTCTTCTCTGCCTGGTCACTATTGCGTCGTTCTTACCAAGGGTTGATGGAAAAGGTAGATGCGAAAGAGCGTGATCAGATCGTGAAGGTGTTACAGGAGGCGTGTCGTAACGGTACGATTGTAAATTACCACGAACTGCGCCATCGCCACGTCAATGATAAGATATGGATAGAGCTACATCTTCTCTTTCCTGAAACGATGTCGATCTGTGAAGCACATGCGCGCGCATGCTTGGTAGAGATCTCGCTAGAACGCCTATTCCTCAAGGATAAGGTGTGGATAACAACACATCTCGAGCCACGCGGCCACGCCCAAGCGCATCCTAAGGAGCATCCAGAGCACGCTACCGTTGTGACGATGCAGGGAGAGGAGTAAGGTGAAAATAGAAGAAGAGTTACACCATCTATTCGTTACAAAGAAACTCTCTTTGGCTATTGCAGAGTCGTGTACAGGAGGAGCTATTGCTGCTTTGTTGACAAGAGTCCCCGGAGCGTCCGACTATTTCCTTGGAGGAGTCGTCGCATACAGTAGCCGTTTAAAAGAGCAGAGTCTCAATGTCTCTGTTGCGACTTTGTATGCTAAAGGCGCTGTGAGTGAACAGGTTGCAGAAGAGATGGCCCGTGGTGTTCACTCCCTCTGCCAAAGCAGTTATGCCATTGGAGTGTCTGGCATTGCAGGCCCTTCAGGAGGCTCGCCAGATAAACCTGTAGGGACCGTCTGTTGTGCTATTGTCGGCGAGGGGGGGCTGTGTACGTCGTGGACACTTCATCTCAAAGGCGACAGAAAAACGATCATTGACACGAGTGTGTATGCTATATTGACCGCCTTAAAAGACCTTGTGGAATCGATAGAATGAATGAAAAATGTTACTGTTTATTAGATAGCGGTGATGGGCGCAAGTTGGAGCAGTTTGGCCCATATCGCTTGATCCGTCCGGCTGCTCAGGCGGTATGGCATCCGCGCTTGCCACGCAGAGAATGGGAGCGTGCCGATGCCTCTTTTTCGCGCGAAGATGCGATGCAGTGGGATTTCTATTCGACCCTCCCTACCCACTGGTTTGTTGATGTCGGAGGGGTGACGTTTAAGGTGCTGTTGACCGACTTTGGACATGTCGGCCTCTTCCCCGAGCATGCTGCCGTCTGGAAGAAAGCACACAAACAAGCAGCTCCTGGCATGCGTGCGCTCAACCTCTTTGCCTATTCCGGAGGCGCTACCCTTGCTTTAGCGCAAAAAGGTGTTGAGGTATGCCATGTCGATGCTTCCAAGGGCATGGTCGATTGGGCTAGAGAAAATGCTTCTGCCAATGCACTAGACAATGCCCCTATACGATGGATTGTCGATGACGTCTTTAAATTCATTGGACGGGAAGTACGTAGAAAGCGTTTCTATGATGCGATCATCCTTGACCCACCCAGCTTCGGACGAGGTAAAAAAGGCGAAGTCTTCAAAATCGAAAGAGACTTGCGCGCTCTCCTCGACGGATGCAAACAACTGCTGTCGAATACTTCATGTTTTGTCGCCCTCTCATGCCATACCCCAGGATACACCCCGCAGGTTCTCAAAAACCTTCTTATGGAGATGATGGGAGAGAGGCCCGGTCTGATCACCGCTCAAGAAATGACCCTGGCTCCACAAGGGGATGGCTACCCTTTGCCGTGTGGCGCCTCCGCTCTGTTTGTTAGCCACGAATAAACGGGCGATGAATATAAACGCGAAGATCGCGAAGAGAATACGAAGAGCAGCGAGAATTGCTGTCTGTTTGTTAGCCACGGAAGGAACAAGATAAGCAAGATCGTCAAGATTCACAGGATC
>JAFITR010000161.1 GCA_017116025.1 Simkania negevensis | reverse complement strand
ATTTTCCCCATAATTACATGGTTTTTTTTGACAAAACTGCCAAACTCGAGCGTTGAGAATCAACGAGCAACAACGCCGAGCGAAACTACAAAACCGACAAAAACGAACAGCGCTTCTCTTGTCCCTGCTGTCTCTGTTGTCCCTTATTGCTTTTTAAGACCGAATCCTCGATCGTATGTAAAGAATTCGCAAAACTGCCATCAACAACATTCAATGGAGCAATCAAATGAATGATTCAGTTCAAAACAGCTTACTCAAAGGATCAATCGCGGTAGCTACTGGCACTTCGATGATGATAGCCGCTCAAGCAGCGACTCTCCTTCCCACACTGCTCATGTCAGTGGGGTCTAGGTACTTGGAAAAAGTTCTTCCTGAGAGGGTACAAAGAGTTGCTACCGGAGTATTTGCTTTGGCTCATTTCGCAGCTTTTGGAGCTTGTATAGCGACAGGATTTGCAACAATCCCTGCGCTTATCCTCCTTGGCGCTGGAGGGCTGACCGGCTTTACTGCCAGTACTGTTTTTAACAACAAGACAGCAAACAAGATTAACTCTGTTATTTTTAGTCTGATGGCCTTTGCTTTAGGCGGTTCTCTATTCTACGAAGGAAGCTATATTGCTGCCGGTTTCGCAACAGGTATTGGCCTCTATAATTTTGGAAACGAAATCTTACAGGCTTACTACCCAGCCAACGCAAATAGGCAACAGCCTAATTAAATCGACAACTATTCCGATCCCTGTTGCAGGCCTTCAGCCTGCATTATTTGGGTTGCTATACCCAGGGCGTTGCCATGGGCTGTCACATTCCAGACCTTCGGTCTGAAAAAAAAAACGGTTCTTCTGACCTGAATAGTTCCTTCTTTTTTTCTTTCTGTTGCTCTCTAAATCGTCTTCGCGCTTCTTCGCGCTCTTCGCATTTATGTTTCCTTCCATTGCCTCGCTAACCCTCCGCGGCCCTTTAAATCGTTTGATTAACGAGAGATTGGAAAGCATCGATATCGATGGTCATATCGCGGTAACGATCCTTCTTTAAAAAACGGTAGCGCAGTTGTTCGCGGCTGTTGCGAAAAGAAAGCGAGCCATGGAGATGTTGATGCACCAGCCCTATCGATCGAGATAAAACGGCATAGCAGGTTTCTGCGGGGATGCCGGGAGGATCTAGTTCAATGACACGCGTTCCTTTCTGGCAGAAGATGAGGTTTGTCAACCCTGCTCCATGTGGAGCGATAACAACTTCAGCAGCATGCAAAAGCTGCGCTTGTTCTTTGACGCTCATCTTTTCAAGGAAAACTTTTTCGAATCCCTGTCGTTGCAAAAAAATGAACAGCTGCTCTTCGTTGAGGATATGACGTTTGACCGTTTCGGCCCTGGAGATGAAGATGCGCTTTCTTTGAGAGCCAGAGTCAACGTTGGCAGCCTTAGTGATCGCCTCTGCCGCCCACTGTGGAAAGGGGTTTTCAAGGTTATGGAGGGTAGGTACAACCAGTTTTTTTGCTTTGATTTGTAAAGAACGATGCCCTTCTATGATCTTTGCTGGATCAACACCCATCATCTCCAATGTCTCTTTTTGGTAGGGAAACTCTATTTTGCTGACATAGATCTTATCGTACGAAATCCCCGAACGTTTCAAAATTTCGATCTTTGTCACCACCTCTGACATCCAGTGGTAATAACAATTTGAAGCTCCCGATGCAACCACCGCAACCGTTTCATCCACCTTCCGTACACGAGGTAGCTTGAGCCGACGAAATAGATGATGTTTTTTTAGCGCCGCTCCTGAACGTAGCGACCGATGAGAATGCAACGAAGTGTCCAACAAAAGCCGATCTTCTGCAGTGATCACATCGCCGTCCCTGCCAACAACACGCCCATTCTCTAACACAACAACAAAAGTACCACAATCAGATGCGCTCTCCGGAGAATGAACAGCAAAAACCTCTCCCCTCACCTCCTCAGGAGCAACCACCCCCTTGACAGGACCAAAAGTCTCCGAAGAAAAAGGCAAACGTTGTAGAAGGGGGCAAGTGTAGTCCGATAAAAAAAAAGCTGCACACAAAATAAGGAGTAGAGGAGCGAGTAGTCGTTTCCGCATTATAGAGTTTGGAGAAAATGGAGGAGGAGTCTAACACCGAATCCTGAGGCATTTTTTCCTACGGATGGGTATTCTGCTACAGGGGCCCCTACGCCGGCGATATCGAAATGTGCCCATGGTGTTGTACCGACAAATTCTTGCAAGAAGAGTGCCGCTGTAGTCGATCCGGCCATTCTTCCTCCGATATTGTTGATATCGGCAAAGTCAGATTTCAGGAGTTTTTTATAGGGGGCGTGTAGGGGCATACGCCAGATATTTTCTCCTGTCGCTTTGGAAGCATCTGTCAGCTGGGCAGCAAGGAGGTCGTTGTTGGAGAACATTCCTGCGATATTGTCTCCTAGAGCGACGAGGATAGCACCTGTGAGTGTTGCTACATCAACGACACGTGTGGGGGCGAATTGATCGATACCATATGCGAGG
>JAFITR010000160.1 GCA_017116025.1 Simkania negevensis | reverse complement strand
CAAAGAACGTCCCCCCCTGGACCTTGTTCCAAAGTTTTATGAGCAGTTTCGCGATGTATTAAGCGTAAGACAGCGGGAGCAAGTGATGGTGGCCGAGTTTCTTAACGAAGATTCATCCGTACGACCGAGGATAAATGTTAGGCTAGCATTTTTGGAGAAGGCACATCGTCTACTTGCACCATTGATGGACTCTCCAGAAAATAAAAAAAAACTGCAAGAGCGATGTGGTTTGTCCGATCAGCGGATGCGAACGTTGGAAGAAAAGTTCGATGGACTGAAGGATGCCATTATCGCTTTTAAGGTGGAAATAGCCATAAGAAAATCTAACAAGGCGTTGCAAAGTGGTGGTTTAAAGGAAATGAATGCAGCATATGAGGAGGTGGATCTTGCATGGCTAGCTGTATCCGGTAGTAAAGAGGGTCTTTCTGCTAATGAGAAGAGATATCTTGAGGGGTGTCTTCAGTCTGTTCATTCTCAGCTTAGGGTGAAAATGGCCAAAGGAGAAGCCCAGGAGGCGTTACAAAGTAATGATTTAGAGAAAATGAAGGCAGCATACAGTGAGATGAATTCTTTATTTGTGGAGGATAGTTACTTTAGCGATATTCAGATGGAGTCTCTCTGGATATACTCTGTGGCATTGGGGAGAAAGATCGACAACCTGAAAAGTAAGGGTATTGAGTAACGTGGACCGACTTAAAGCAAAAAAATAAGCGAGAGTGGTGTTAAAAGATATTGACCTAAAGCGCAATTAGAGAACCATAATCGCATTCTATCTCTACCCAGCCCTGCGCTCGACCTTCGGCTAGGGTGTTAGTTTTGTCTCTATTTTTCGCTCCAAAAAACAGATGAAAATGTTGCATTTTTGCCCCGGATGGGCGGTCGAGTTTGGCAGTTTTGAAACCAGAAAATTAAAATGAAGCAGCCTTTAAAGAAGGCTGGCTCCAAGGGATTTTGAGTTCAAACCTCTCTCTTAAACTCTCATTGTCTGCTAATTCAGCTCTAAGTTTACGTTTCATTTCCTCTATTGTAGCTCTCAAACGACCCCGATAAAAAGAGGTCTTTTGAATAGATAACTACTATACTATTTATATTTTTGTTTATATAATAGAGTAGTGGCGGGGAATGAAGAGGGGGATCAAAACAATGGATCTTGGGAGATTGTCCGATTCTTTTAAAGAGCTTGAATCTGCTCATGCAGCGAAAGAGTCGCACCACTACTATGTCGATCGTGAAGGAACCTTAAGGAAGAAAGGCTTGTTTGAGCGGTTCACGTTGTTGTTTAAAGGTCACCCGGATGAGGATGCGCGCTACAGAGAGATAGCAGCTGAACTGTTCACTAAGCTTCAATCGCAGTATCAGAGTGAAAATTCTTCTTCAAGAGAAGGGCCAAAGAGCTTTTTGTCGAGACAGGTCACTTATGAAGATCTTGATAAGGAGCAAGTTGGGCGTATTCTTCGGGTTACAGATGATGTGTTGGATTCCAAAGAACGTCCCACGGATCTTGTCCCAAAGTTTTATGAGCAGTTCAGAGATGTGTTAAGCGTAAGACATCAGGAGCAAGTGAGGGTGACGGAGTTCCTTAACGAAAATCCATCTGTGCAATCGTTTTCTGGGCTAAAGAATGCAAAAGCTAGGCTAACCTTTTTGCAGGAGACGTCTCAGCTACTTACACCATCGATGGGCTCTGACAAAGATAAGAAAGATGTACAGGAGCGATGTAATTTGTCCGATAAGCAGATGGAAACGTTGCAAAAAAAGTTTGATGGGCTTGAGGGTGCCATTATCAAGCTTAGGGTGCAAATAGCCGTAGAGGAATCTAGCTGGACGTTGCTAAATGGTGATTTAGAGAAAACGAGGACGGCATATGATGAGGTGGAGGATTTGTTGAAGGATAAAACTAATAGTAGAACGCTTGGTCGTATCGCTGTTTTCCTTCAGGAGAGGATAGCCTTGTCAGAATCTGACAGGGCGTTGAAAAGTGGTGATTTAAAGAAAATGAAGAAGGCATGTGAAGAGGTAGCGCTTGCATTGGGAGTTGTAGACGGCAATGGGAAGAATCTTTTGGTTGATAAGAAAAAAGGGATTGATGAAAAGAAACAAATCAATGGGAGGCTTAACGCTGTTAATGAGCAACTTAGGCAGAAAATGGCCGAAATAGAATCTGACGAGGCGTTGAAAAGTGGTGATTTAGAAAAAATGAAGACAGTATTTGTGGAGGTTGGTTTTTTTTTGACGAAGATCTCCGCTTCTAAAGATATGAGTTGGAACCCTCTCTGGACATACTCTCGGGAGTTGAGGCTAAAAATCTCCGAGCTTGAGAAGGGCTCATCAGCAAATCCCAAAGTCAGTTAGCGGACAGGATTCTATAAGAAGTATGATGAAATTAAGAAAGAATTAGAATCGGCGGGTGTGAGTATCGATCAGGTTTTTAAAGGGATGTCTAAAGAAAAGGTTCTTCGTTTGCTAATTCAGCAACGTGACTCAATGCAAAAGCAATAAGCGAGAATGGTGTTAAAAGATAGAGAGAAAGGTAAT
>JAFITR010000016.1 GCA_017116025.1 Simkania negevensis | reverse complement strand
CCCAAGGCTTCACCCTCCGGGCTTTAATAAAAAGGCTGGTATTCTCTTCGCGATCTTCGCGTTTATATTCATTGGGGGTGCAAATAGACAAATTTCTAGGTTAGTGCCTTGTCGTACGAAGCTGCTTAATGATCTGCAGCTTTAGCTCTTCAAGCTGTCTTTCTAGGCCTACAGGGTATTCGTGAGGGTTGACAAGGCGTTTGATTCCTGGATGGAAGATGTCGAGGTTCCGCTTCGCATTCTCCTGAATCTGCTGCAAAGAGGGAAGATCGTAGACACGCTCTCCTTTAAGAAAAACAGGTTTTAATAGATCTCTACTTTCATCAGCATCTTTAATAAAAAGTTGTCTGGTCGTATCCAATGGATCCACAAGACAAGGGACCTCATCGAGTCCGAGCAGTTCATCATAAATAATATCGGCAATCGGTGACCCTTGTTTGTAAAAACGGCGCACTTGAAGAATTCCTGGATTGGTCACTTTAACAAGCTGTTCAGAGATTTTCAACTTGTGAAGCCATTGTCCTTGGGGATCACAAATTGCCGACAGCTTATACACACCATCGAGTGCTGGGCAGTCCCTGGCTGTAGCCAACGCTGTCCCCACCCCCCAGACAGCTATCTTAGCTCCTTGATTTTTCAAGTCAGCGATCAGATATTCATCCAGCTCATTGCTCGCCATGATCAGCGTATCATGAAACCCTGCTTCGTCAAGAAGGCGACGACTTTCTATAGAAAGATAGGCCAAATCCCCCGAATCTAGGCGAACACCTACCATCTTTTTTCCCTGAGTCTTCAACCAAAGCCCCACCTCTATCGCACTCTTTACGCCCTCGAGCGTATCGTAGGTATCGACAAGGAAGACACAATTGTTAGGCATCGCTCGTGCATAGGAGTAGAAAGAGTCCAGCTCATCATCAAAAGCCATCACCCAACTGTGCGCATGGGTACCTTTAACAGGGACACCAAAAAACTTGCCTGCCATAACATTCGACGTGGAAGAACAACCACCAATAAACGCAGCACGACTTGCAGTCACTCCACCATCAATCCCTTGCGCTCTGCGCAAACCAAACTCAATAACAGAGTCACCACGCGCCGAATGGCAGATACGAGCTGCCTTCGTTGCTATTAGTGTAGGGAAGTTAAGCAAAGTTAAAAGAGGTGTCTCGAGAAGTTGACATTGCAAAATAGGGCCTGTAACACGCACAAGTGGCTCTTGAGGGAAAATCAACTCCCCCTCAGGTACAGCATGCACATCGCAAGTAAACTTCAAGTTTGCCAAATAATCAAGAAAAGCAGGATCAAATAACGGCACCTCGTCCCACCCCCGCAACCCTTCCAGATAAGAGAGATCTTCTTCAGAAAATTTGAGCAATTCAATGAAGTGTACCGCCGCCTCTAAGCCCGCAGCAACGACAAAACCCCCCTTAAAAGGTTTCCTCCTAAAAAAGAGATGGTAAAGCGCCTTTCTCTCAGAAATCCCCTCCTTCCAATAGGAGTAGGCCATAGTAAGCTGATAAAGATCGGTCAACAGCGCTAAAGAAGTATTTTTATAAAGAGCGAGTGCTCGCAAGTCCAAAACGTTAAAACTCCAATATCATCTATTTGTGTAGAATACCCTTTGAAGGTAAAATACTTCTACCAGAAACAACAGCCTTATAGAAAATGTTTTTGATCAAGAGTTTCTTTATATACCTTTTTCTGCTTCTTGCAACAACAGCAGTTCATGCCAAAGAAGAGCTCTATTTAAAAGAGAGTATCGCTACTGCTAACCCGGGTGATTACGTCATTATCCAGCAAGGAGAAACCTTAACGCTGCTACATATTCAGAACAAAACAGACAACTCTATCCTCTTCGAAGAGGTTTCAGCTCCCGCGGCCCTCCTTCCTCTTCCTCGTACCCAACAGTGGGAGAGTTGGCTCTGGTCAAATGCTCCCGGTCACACCTCTTGGTCTCTGTTCGAGATCACCCTGGCAAACACAACAGCCGTCAAACACTACTCTTTCTCTAGAGGAACATGGCTCCATGCTGAAGAAGGCTCATCCTTTCTTTCCACACTGCTTTCCATTCCATTCGAAAAAATCCCCCCCTCCCAAAGAAGAAAAACAGGTTCTTCTACAGGAGTTCAAAGTGAATCTTCTCCCATTTGGCAACCCCCCGTCTACTTCCAAGGAGAACGGAAAGAAAACATCTACCTGGATGCTTGGCGCGGAACATGGCCCAAGGATTCCTCTCCCCTCTCAAAAAAACAGATCGAAATCTATCTCCCCACTCAAGAAATCAACATCCCCAGATCCTTTCCCTACTGGATTCAAATAGCCAATGATCCAACACATCATAACTGGCGCATCATCGACAGCGGCACCCACCTTTCTTCGCCTAAAGTCCCACCACCAAGGTAGTTATAACCGTAAGGGAAAATTGTGGAAAGAGTGTTGACAAGTTGTCGAAACAATGTCGATATCTCTAGAGGATACTTCTTTTTTTTCACCAATACTACACGATCGCCGAGGAAGGTGCTTGCCTCAAACAACTAACAATAAGAGGTTTACAAAAATACAATTCATTCTTCTCTCTCCCTCGCCTTTTTCTTAAGGCAAACCATTCTTATAAGACAACTTTTGTCGATAACTTGTCAAAAGAGCCGTTTAGATCGCAATAAAAAGTAACAAGATAAACAAGATCATCAAGATTCACAGGATCGTTACTTATTGAGATGGATGAAAAACAAGATAAAAAATAATAGACACTGACTGCCTTGTAACCGTCATTTGCAGGGGGTTTTAATTAGAAAGATTTGACAATCAAGATGCGTTGATTGTCAAATCTTTTTAATCAAAAGGCCGTGTCGCTAAACCTGACAAAAAACGATCTAAAGGCTTTGCCTATAATAACATAAACTCAAAACTCACGTTTTATAATGTTGCCGAATAGCGTATCGGGCAAATATATGTCCAGATAATGGGATTGTGATAAAATTAAAACAAATAGCAATCAAGATCTTTGCAGCCGCTTCATAGGTGCCAATCATCCCCAAACAAGCTAGCAGAACCAGGCCAATCCCCAAAGTACCTGCCTTAGAAAGAGCGTGGGCTCTACAGATCGTATCAGGAAGCTTTACAATTCCGATTCCCCCTATTAGAATAAAGAGGCTTCCTGCAAGGAGGACTAGCCCATATAGAATATGCATTTCAATCCTTTTTTTTCCTTTGTAAACGTGCAAAAAAAGCTTCCATGAAGCTAATTACTGTAGCAAAACCTAGCAAGCTGAAGATTAAAATAACCTCTAAATATACATCTGTCCCTAGATACATTGATCTTAGAGTAATTAGGGCTAGAATACAGACGCAGATATAATCAAATGCTAGTACCTGATCTAGGAGCCGCGGGCCGCGAACCAGTCTATAAAGGCCACATCCTAAGGAAGCGAAGAGTATAACAGCACTCAAAGAAAATATAATGGTCATCATCGAGTTACTCTCAGTAAAGCGGTTTTTAGTCCATTCTCAATATGGGAAATACTATCATTGGACAGCCCATACGTAGTGACTACATGGATCTTAATTTCGTTGCAAGCGTCATCGACGGAAGCTGCGATGGTACCTGGTGTAAGAGTGATTAGCTGTGCCAGAGCGATCGCTTCAAAATGAGATAAATCGCTTATGTCATAGGAAACAATCTCTGAACGAACTTGTGAGCGTTTAACAAAAAGCACCACATACGCCAGTGATAAATTTGCTTTAAGGAACTCGCGCAAAAATACTGCAATGAAGCAAAAAAGCAAAAAAACTCTCTTTGCCCATTTCATACTTTTTCCCCCTTAGATCCGACGTTCAATCCTGCGGCAATATAGGCATCTCTGTCCAACAGGGTATTTGCAGCTATTTGTGAGAGGCCAACTGAGTATTGCGCCAAGATTCCCATTGATAACGTAATTAAGGTAAGTATAATTGGTCCATAGTATGCTGATTTTTTCACACTTGCTGAAGGATACTTTCCCTTTCCTTGAAATGCTCCTCCCCAGATTTTAATCATACTGAAAAGGGTAAGAAAACTAGTTACCAGCCCCACGGCTACAGTTACATATGCCTTGAGAGCAACCCCTTCAAAGAAAAGCAGGTATTTTGCCCAAAAACCAGAAAAAGGCGGTAGACCTGCAAGGGCCAAAGCTTGAAGCAGAAAGAGACTTCCAAGTAGAGGATTAGACTGCCAAAGCCCCCCCATTTTTTTTAAATAACCCGAACCACAATGCTCTTTGGCAATTCCTCCGATTAACAAAAGCGAGGATTTCACTACCATGTTGTGGACAATGAAAAAAATGCCAGCAGTAACTGCTAGAGAAACTGAAAGAGTCATGGCGAATAAGATGTAGCCAACCTGACTGAGCACATGATAGCAGAGAATCGCTTTAACTGAACTTTGAGAGACCGCTCCCATAACACCCAAGAACATCGTGAGCGCAGCTAATACAAGTAAACCATTACTGAGCCAAGATTCCGGATGAGGATACACTGTAAGCCAAAGACGGAAAATAACATACATGCCAACTTTCGATAATGTTCCTCCAAACAAGGCCGCTAACCTTGCAGGCAAGAGGGGGTAGGCATCTGGAAGCCAAAAGTAAAATGGAAACACACCAGATTTTATAAGCATAACGAGAAGAATACCAAGCACGGGAAGCAAAGCAACGCCACCACTATGCTCTTGAAAAAACAGCGCAAGAGCTGCTAAATTTAGGGTGCCAGTATATCCATAAAATAGAGCAATCGCGATTAGATATAAAAAACTAGCGATCACGTTCACCAATAGATAACTAAATAGATTGTCCAGCTTGTTCTTTGTCCCGTGTATGACGATGAGTGCATAGGAGGCTATGAGCATGAGTTCGAAGGCTACAAATAGGTTAAATAAGTCTCCTGTGACAAAACTCAGATTAATACCCGCTTGCAACAAAAAAAGAAGTGGCGTAGAAAAGGTGTTTTCCGTTCCGAAATCCCAGAGGCAGCAAAAAAACACAACGCTAGTAGTGGCCAATAGTAAGGCCGCAAATGGATCCGCAATTAATACAATGCCGTACGGTGCGAGCCAATCTCCTATAGAAGTAGAAATGACCCCATCGTGCAGAGTCTTCCAGAGAAGAGCGAAAGTAGAAAAAATCTGCAAAATAAGTAGAAGTGCTCGCACCCACTTAGCCCTACCTAGGGATGTGAAGGATACAATCGAACCAAACAGAGCCATCAGAAACGGAAGGACTAAAAGGGTGTCCGCACTCATTATGCTTCGTCTTCCCATTTAACGGGTGGAATCTCGTCTGAGGTGCGCCCCCGAAACTGCTTCAAAGAGATCGCGGATAATAAGGAAATTAATGCGAATCCGACTACTATCGTGGTCAAAATAAGAGCCTGTGGCAAGGGGTCTATCTTACCCGATAGAGGGTGGCTGGATTCGAGTAATAATAGATTAACACCGTTAAAAACGATTGCAATACCAATCAAAATATCTGAATACCGCATACTGAGTATTAAGTAGATTCCTCCAGCAAATAGCGAGGCTAGGGTTAAGAATATGAAAATGTTCATTGAACGTCCTCCTGTAAAGTTTGGTTTCTCATCTTAAACAAAATAAGATTAACACTCCCGATGACTAGTAAAAAAACACCGAAATCAAAAAGTAGCGGAGTGCTAAGCAAGGTCAAGCCGAAATAAAAATGCGAAAGCATAAGTTTCCCTTCAACTACTAGTGGAATAACGCCTGAAACAAGACTGATCAGAAAGCCTGCCAGCATTAGGCTAAGTGGGTTTATGCGATCGAAGAGAAAGAAGCGGCTCCTTCGTGTTGCCATTCCAAGCAAAACAAAAGAAATAGCTAAAATCATACCCCCTGTAAACCCACCTCCAGGGTAGTTGTGTCCCCGCAATGTAATATAGAGGGAAAAGGGGATCGTAATTAGAAAAATTAGCGGCATTATTGATGGCAGTACAGGAGATGGAATAAAGGAAGGCAGGTGTTTCGGTTGGTAGCTTGCTTCCCGCGATCCAATCGCCGCAACTCCGAGCGCAGCGACCATTGTTACGGCGATTTCTATCAAGGTGTCCAACGCTCTAAAATCCACCAAAATGGTATTTACAACATTCGCTCCCTTTGCGAATGGAATGCTGTTGTGTAAAAAGAAATCAGCCAAACCATTAGCGGCTAAAAAGAACCCATTGAAAGTTGGAATAAGAGCTGCGCTTACACCCACAATTGAAGCTATGAGCATGCGCTTCCACTTGTGAGAACTTTTAATGCCGGAGGGCAATCTTATGAAAGTAAGTAGTAAAACATAAAGAGTAGCTACTTCAACGACCATCTGGGTCATCGCCAAATCGGGAGCTTGTCGCAGTGTGAAGTAGTATACAGTCAAAAAACCAACAAAGCAGAGAGCAATTAAACGCTGCAGAGGTGTTTTCATGACAAGAACCAACCCCGTTGCAAGAATCAACATTACTTGTGCCGTTTCAATTGCGGACAGCTTGCTTGGGAATTGAAACGAAATACCGTTCACAAGTATTCCACCACCGATTAACACAGAAAAAGCTCCAAAAATCCAGTAGAGATGGTTCCTACCGTGCGGTCGATGTATACTTCTGGTGAGCTTGCTGGCATAGAAGGGTAGGCGATCAAAAAACTCTGAGCAGCGCTTCGCAAGCCCATCACTTCCACCACTCTGGGGTCCTCGCTCATAACGACGCGTGAATTGAAAAAGTGTAATACCCCCTAGAAAAAGGAAAATGCTAATAGCGATGTTAAGCCCCCAACCATGCCAGACAACAATTTCTTTAGCGTCGAGACTATGCAGTCCTTCAATAAAATAATTGCGAGAGATCCTTTCAAGAGTCTTTGGCCAAATCCCCCAAAAAAGAGCCAACGCCGACAAGAGAAATGGCGGCAGTAGAAGCTTCCAGTTAGGAGAGTGGCGAATGTTGATCTCAACACCTTTTCGACTTAAAAAGAAATAGTGAAAAAGACGGTAAGAAAATGCGACCTTTAATAAAAGGCCAATTAATAGAATTCCAACCGCGAATATAGCAGAGAATTGCTCTTTATAAATAGAAACAAGGTCGCTGACCAGTAGCTCCTTGCTAAGAAACCCCGTAGTTCCGGGAACACCTGCCATTGCGGCTAGGGAAAGCGCGAATATAAAGCTATATAGAGGCATTTTTCGTGGGAGTCCCACCAAATGGCGAACATCAGTTACATTAGCTGCATAGGCCAAGATACCTACCAGCATAAATAGGCTACCTTTGTAAAGCGCATGATTAAAGATGTGCACATAGTCATATGCTAAACCTTCGACACTGCCCAACCCATATAAACTAATAAAAAAGCCCAACTGACTAATCGTTGCAAAGGCTAAAATTTGTTTCAAGCGATAGGCACGTAAAGCAAGGACTCCTCCGAGCAGAACCGTGATCAGGCTAAAGGTTGTTACCAATGGGAACCAGAGGGAAGTGTCCACGAATAGGCTGTATATGCGTGCAATCAAGTAAATCCCTAGTTTTACCATCGTCGCCGAGTGTAGGTAGGCACTCACGGGGGTTGGAGCCGTCATTGCTGATGGTAACCAGAAATGTAAGGGAAATTGCGCCGATTTTCCGTAAGCGCCTATCAGGATTAAAACCATGACTGGGAGAATCCACGAAGAATCGTGGCCAACGTTCAGCCCCTTAGAAACTATTTCGGTCAGTTCGAGTGTATGATTTAGAACACCTATCAATATGATTCCTGCTAATAAACAGAGACCACTTAGGGAGGTGATTAGCAATGCAAGCCTTGAGGCTTTTTGAGCTTCTATATTTTCATCGTGATACCCAATTAGGAGGTATGACATCACGCCAGTAATCTCCCAGAAAAGAAAGAGAATTAATAGGTTATCCGCTAAAACGGTTCCCAGCATCGCACCCATAAAAATGCTGAGATAGCTATAAAACTTGCATATCCGTGACTCAGAATGGTCCATATATCCTTGTGCATAGATAGAGACCAGAAGTCCCATTCCCGTGATAAGTAGGGCAAAGAAGAGACTTAAGCCATCTGCACAAAAAGAAAGGTTCACCATTATCTGGGGTACCCAGTCGTGACTAATACACAGTGTGCTTGTAGGGTCTATACCCTGGGAAAAATAGATGACAATCGCAAGGTATCCTGCGGCGAACAGAGAGGAAACAAATCCCAGATACGACCGTAATGGCTTTGGAGCAAAAGCGAAAATTAAGGATTGAACAAATGGGCCGAAAATCAAGATCCATAAGAGGAACTCTTTCACATCAAAACCTTAAGCTTCTTCTAAATCCACAACATAGTTTACACTAAGATTCGGTATCAGTTTTGAATTTCCCGCTAATCTTTCTCCGCCTGGCGTCGCGCTCGATCTCGTTAATATGCCTACGTTTACTTCGATCTTCACGCTTAGCCAGTCGAAAAAATCTCTAGATGGAATCAAAGTCTGTGCCGAGTCTTGGTATCGCTTAATTAGGCCCCTCAGCATCAACAGGAGCTGATAATTTTCTTTACGCACGATTGAGCCTTTATGCACGATTGAACCTTTGTCTGTCAATTTTTTTGTAAAACTGTCAAACTACAAAAAAGATCAAATTTAGCAAAATTTATACGATTTTTAGAGCGAAAAATCAACACCCCAGCATTCCGTGTAAGAACCCAGTTTAACGTGAGTTCGATCTTTAACTAGCACGTTAGTAAATGTAGCAGGCCTTCAGCCTGCACGATTTACTAACGTGCTAGTTAAAGATCGAACTCATGTTAAGCTTACGTCGAACTCACGTAGTTTAAATAAATTGGATTTTTAAAACCTTCCCTTCGTACAGGATCCGGCCGGCAACCTCTGTTACTTTCCGCAGTTATTTGAACCAATCATTTGTCAGAAATCGCGGGAATTGGTAGGATACTGCCTTCTTTATCAGGGCGGCACGCAGCAGATGTGGAACAAAAAAACTTACTCCCTAAGAAAGTGCATCAGAGTAATGCACCAGATGGCTGCTTTATACAACAAGAAGAAGGTTAAGCTTCCACAGGAGAAGCGACTTTTTTTCAAGAAGCAGTTGGAGCAGCTGGGGCATGCGCTTGAGCAATCTAACCGCAAAGAAGCGAGTCGCCTTGCCCAAGAGTTAGAGATTTTTTACAAGGCAACGTTTCCCAAGAGATTCTTTTCCCATACCTTTGAGCTTGTGATTGCCATTGTTTTTGCACTCTTCATTGCCACGATTGTTCGCCAGGTCTGGTTTGAGCCATACGAAATTCCGACAGGCTCCATGCGTCCTACATTCAAAGAGAAAGACCGCATCGTCGCTTCAAAACTGCGCTATGGGATCAATGTTCCCTTAACTCCAAAACATCTATATTTCGACCCTACCCTCGTTCAACGTACCGGTATCATTATCTTCACTGTCGAAGGAATGCCAAGCGTTGCCGATCCCAACACCACCTATTTTTACCTCTTTCCCGGCAAAAAACGTCTGATCAAACGTTGTATGGGCAAGCCCGGAGACACTCTCTATTTCTATGGTGGTAAGATCTATGGAATCGATCGAGAAGGCAATGAAATCGATGAGTTTCGCTCTAGCCCATGGATCAAAGATCTTGAGTACATCCCTTTTCACTCTTTTTCTGGGGAGGTCACAACAGCCTCTACAGATGCAGAAGGGGTTGGACGAATCGCTTATTTCAACCAGATGAACCTGCCGCTTGGGAAATTAACGATCAAACAAGGCAACAACATACAAGGTAGGATCCGGATCAACGACCAATGGGTACCGGCAGACCCTAATGGCCAAAAAGTTCCTCACAACAAGATTGAAGCCTACTCAGACTTTTGGGGATTCAGCAATTTTGCCATGGCGAGGTTGATGACAAAGCCGCAACTGGAGAGACTTTCCGGGCTTGACACAGCAGAGCTTGAACAAACATCTCTCTATCTAGAACTGCGCCACCACCCCTCCGTTAGCTTTCCCCCACCATACATCGGCATCGACTTCTCAGGGCGCATCAGGCCCATGCTCAACAGCCAAGTGACGGCTATTCCAATCAACGAACAAGCGCTCCAAATCCTTGCTAACAATCTATACACAGGGCGTTTTTTCATCGTTAAAGGGCGCGCTTCAAGCTATCGCGAGGGAGGCCCGCCCAAAAAGCTCTCTCCCTTCGCCCCCTCTTTTTCACGCCCTATTCCCGATGGCACGTACGAATTCTATTACGGCAAAGCGTATCAAATTTCCAGAGGGGGCAGTGCTACCCTACTTCCACCAACCCACCCCATCTATCCAAAAACGCCTCAAGAAATCCAATCGCTCTTCAACCTAGGCATAGGGATGTCAACAGTATTCGAGCCCTACGATGCGATGCAACCCTTCTATCCATCACGCTATGCCTATTTTAGAGATGGAGATCTCTACACCATGGGAGCCCCTCTCTACCGTCAGGGAGATACCACCCTAGAAGAGTTCAATAGAGAAGAAGAGCAACATCAAGAAACCTCCCCCTCACAACGCCCCTACATCGCCTTTCGTGATCAGGGCCCTCCTTTGAAAGACGGCAAGATCGACAAAGATTTCTTACAAGCATTTGGACTAAAAGTACCGGAGAAGATGTACCTCGGTTTGGGCGACAACCACGCCGACAGTGCTGACAGTAGAAGCTTTGGTTTTATCCCCGAAGAGAACATCCGCGGGGGTGCGGCCTTTCACCTATGGCCATTCGGCAACCGCTGGGGCACCATCCCACAACCTTACCACCCCTGGCTGACTCTTCCTCTCGTCGTATTGAGTGTCGTACTCATTATCCTTATTATAATATGGCTCTGCCGCTTGCGTAAATACTCCAAACCTCCTACATTTAAAGATTAAATCTAACGATTGATCCACCTCTAGATGTAGATGTCCAAAGTATTCTTTTACTCTTTCTTGGTCGTTTTAGGGCTCATCGGTTCACAGCTCCTCACCCTATTACCCGAAGACATTTATACCACCTCCCAGCACATCATCCGACTTCTCACGATGTTCTGCTTGGCGTTCATCATGATCCACGTCGGTTTAGAATTCACCCTCAACAAAAAAAATGCTCGCAGTTACGTCAAAGACTTCTTCATCGCAGCAACAGCAGCAGGCTTCCCATGGATCCTCTGCGCCACCTATTTCCTCTTCTTCTTCCCCCTGTCAGACAGTCTCTCCATTTTCGACAAAATCACAGAAGTCTCTTTGTTAGCCCACTTTGCTGCTCCAACCTCTGCCGGCGTCCTCTTTTCTATGCTTGCCGCAGCAAAGTTGGGGTCTACATGGATGTTCAGGAAAACCAGAGTGCTGGCAATCTTTGACGATCTCGATACGATTATCTTCATGATCCCCCTCAAAATTGCCCTGCTAGGCTTTCGTTGGGAGCTTGGGCTTGTCCTCTTTATCATCTTCTTTTTGCTCTTGATCGCCTGGAAGTTCCTCCACAAATTCGACTGGCCCGTACGTTGGCGTTGGGTCCTCTTCTATGCGATCTTCATTACGCTCGCCAGTGAAGCGATATACCACATCACCACAGGACTCGATGACATCGTCGCTATCCACATCGAAGTGCTATTCCCAGCTTTTGTCTTGGGCTGTATCATCAAAAGGCCCGCTTATAACAAACTCCTTTTCGATGAATCAGGTCTCGAGCCACGCGACCCTACAGAACACCGCGCAAGTAATATTGTCTCTGAATGCTTCATGTTCCTTGTCGGACTCTACATGCCTCCAATCATCCACAACCTCTTCCCCAATCAGACGGGTCACCTCCTCGAACCAATCATCCACATCAGCTGGCAAATGCTCGTCGTACATGTCATTGTGATCACAATCCTAAGCAATATAGGGAAAATGTTCCCCGCCTTATGCTACCGTAAAGAAACATCGTGGAACAATAGACTCGCTGTAGCAATAGGAATGTTTCCAAGAGGCGAAGTGGGCGCTGGTATTATTGTCATCGCATTAGCCCACGGAGTCAAAGGGCCTATCATCGCTGTTGCCGTACTATCCTTATTCCTAAACCTCCTCCTTACAGGAGGCTTCATCGCTATCATCAAATACTTGGTCAGATTGAAGGTTAACGGAGCAGCGGAAGAGGTTAACGAGGCAGCGGAAGGTCAAGGTTAACGAAGCAACAGAAGGAACAAGATTCACAGGATCGTCAAGATTCACAGGATCGCTACTTATGAGGTAGAGAACAAAACATACCAGCAATTCCCGCTGCTCTTCGTATTCTCTTCGCGATCTTCGCGTTTATATTCGTCGCCCGTTTAGCTGTAAATACTTGTTCGGTTTTTAGTGGGAATTACTAAAAACAGACTGACACCTCCTGCCCTATAAGCAGCGATCCTGTCTATATCTTGCCATCCTGCTTATCTTGTTCCTTTCGTGGCTATCTATAACCTTGTTTATGTTCGTTCGATAGCGGCCTTAAGCTTGTGCTCCGTGCCGGCAATTTCAAGAACTTTAACCCCGAAAGCATCTTCGATAACAACAACTTCTGCACGAGCAATCAGCTGATCATTAATCAAGATATCGACAGGCTCACCAGCAAGCTTGTCCAGCTGTACAACACACCCTTCTTGAAGCTTGAGAATCTCTTCAAGAGGCATCCTTGTAGAGCCAAGAATCACTTCAACATGTACTTTGATGTCGTACAAGCGTTCGAAATCCTGTATCGGCAAATCTGCTGCTTTTGCTGCCTCTTCTAGCTGCATAAATTGTACGCGCGAAATAGAAGGTTTGTCGGGGTATTCCTCCCCTTCCTTCATAGGCTGTGTGACTTTTGGTGGCTCTTCTTTTCCCGATGCAGGTTTTTTTCCCTCTTGACCAATCATCTTAGAAATGGCTTCTACTTCTTCAGGGCTGAGCTCTTCAGGGTCTTTATCTTGGTTCATATTTTACTCCTTGACGATTTCTTTTTGTATAGAGACAGCCTTGAATTTGCCTAGCAAACCTGGAGTGGTTTTAAATTTTTCCGTCCCAGCAATTGTCAGATTAATGGGGTCTTTCGTCTTGTGATGCAAGTTGATAATATCACCCGGCTGTAGCGAAAGGAGGTCTCTAAACGAAATCTCGGTAGACCCTAAAGAGGCACGAAGATCCACTACCACCTGTTTAAAGGTATTCATCACTGCATGCTTGACGTCCTCAGACTGCTGCAGAGTGTAGGTACTCCATTGCTTCGTCCCCAGTTTGTTCGCAATCGGATCCAAACTAACATAAGGGAAACAGATTGTGACAAGGCCTTTCAAGTCGCTAATCTTTAACTTTAAGGTAACAATAATACACGCCTCTTGCGTTGGAATCACACGGATGAAGGCGGGGTTTGTCTGCACACTCTGAAACGCAAAATCTAGATTGATAATGTATTTCCATGCAGAACAAAGCTCTGCAAGTATCAGGTGCGCAAGCTTGCGAACAACACTTAATTCAAGTTCTGTAAATAACTGTACAGCAGCAGGGACCTCTCCCTCCCCCCCCAACATACGATTGATGATGGAATAGACAACAGCTGAATTGATTTCCAAAACACCGTAACCGGTAAGAGGATGCATGCTAAAGTTAATCACGCAAGTAGGATTAACAAGAGTGCGGACATATTCAGAAAAGAGATGCTGTTCTACGTCTTCCACAGTAACGAATGTGTCTGTGTGAAGAAAAGAAGAAAGGGAAGAAGTCAATGCTTGAGCAAACGACTCATGGATCAATGTAATCGTTGTCGTCTGCTCAGCAGGAATACTGCTAGGTACTTTGAAATCAAAAGGCACAACTTCTGGTTTTCTGCCCTCATGACCGCTGCCCTCTTCAAGCTGGCCCTTGACCAGTTTATTGATTTCTTCTTGCGAAAGAGATTCGTCTGCCACGGAAATCGCTCCTTGTTGTTCTCCTCAGGATCACTGGGTAATAAAATCTGTGAGGAGGATCTCGTGAACTTTTATTTGGTTCTTGGCCGAGTCTTGTTTTAGGTTATAATTTCTTAGCACTTGATCTTCAATCATTTTCTCTAGCTCGCGGGCAAATGCTTCCCTTTTATGCGAACCACCCATCAGCTCTTCACTCGTTTTATTGCCCAAAATACTATGAATACCATGAGTCAACCTGCCCGGAGACTCTATCTCCAACACTTCTTTGATCGTATCAACATCGTCTTCTTCAACGACAATATTAAATCCAAGCTTAAGATAAGAACCATCTTTGAGTTGGTATAATTTGTGTCGGACGGGATATTCGACAAAAACTTTTTCCGGCTCCCCCTCCTCTCCTCTGTCAGCAGTAAAAAAGAACAAAATAACAACAACAACGAGCACAATAAGAACCACGATAAGAATGATCCAAGGCAAGATGTTTTTCTTCTTCGGCTCTCCTTCTACAGAGGGTTTTTCTTCTTCTGGTGCCATCCTAAACCTCCTTAAGCCCTAGGTTAAAGTCTTATTCTTCGATCGATCCTGTCTTCTTTTTCAGAAGGACTTCAACGCGCCGATTTTTCCTTCTCTCCGAATCGAGAGAAGCATCAGGCACAATGGGGATGTTGTCGCCCTGTGACGCAAAAACAATGCGTGTCTTGTCTTTTAAATATTCAGCAAAAAAGAATTCGTACATAGCAACAGAACGCATAAAACCCAACTCCATCTTGTTCTGAGGTCCTTGCGAAACCGGCTTCATAGGAAGGGCGTCCGTATGTCCAACAAAATAGATATCGTAATCAACCAGTTTTGCCATCTGTTGCCCCAACTTAGCATATAGTTTCTTTGCTCGATGCACTTCGGGAGAATCGGGATTGATCGTATAGGAATCTTTCGAAAAGATGCCGAAAGAAGGCAGGACAAGGATCACTTCATCCTTTTCAATTTGCATCGTCAAGTCGCCTTCGATACCAATAGCCTGAATCATGCGTACTTTTTCATTTTCTTCTTTCTGAACAGGCTCTGTGAGGTCGATACGCTTGTATTCTGACAAAGGTTTCAATGTCGTAGGCTTGACTTTAGAAAGAGCAACAACGCGGGGAGATGTTCGCATCGAAGGAGTAGGAAGGTTTTTAATCATAGGAGCATACTGATAAAATTGGGAGATTCCAAGAGCACCTTTAATGGCACCAATTTGTGCCTGGAATTTAACAACCTCTATCGTCGACATGGCAAAAAGCAGCACGAAGAAAACGAGGAGTAGCGTCATCAAGTCCCCGTAAGTAAGCATGAAAAAGGGTGCTGACAGTCCGGGTTTAGGACATTTACACTTTTTTTTGCGCATGCTCTTTCAATGCCAACCTATTCTGTTGCCTCTGCGGCATTAATCGCTTCTCTGTCTTTCTTCGTTACATACGTCAATAGCTTCTGCTTTACAATGCGCGGATTATCCCCGCTCTGTATAGCAAGTATAGCAGAGATGATGATCTCTTTGCGGATCACCTCGTCTTTTGTCCTATTGGCAAGTTTGCCTGCAATAGGGATACAGAACATGTTTGCAAGCATACTTCCGTACAACGTCGTGATCAGGGCAATGGACATCGCAGGGCCTACCTGAGAGACGTCATCAAGCTGACCAAGCATCGCTACAAGACCAACAAGGGTACCAATGAGACCAAACGCCGGGGCAAGCTCGGCCCACTTCAAAAAAATAGCAGCATTATCTTCGTGTCTCTTCGTAAGATACTCCAACTCCAGAGACATGATGTCCTCAATCTGCTCAGGAGCAGTCCCATCAACAGCAAGCTGTATTCCGTTTTTCACAAAAGGATCGGAGATCTCTTCTGTACGAGCATCCAGAGCAAGGACACCGTTACGACGAGCTTCTGTCGCATAATCAACCATTTCCAAAATGAGTTCTTTGTACTGCGTGTTCTGCGGACTCTCTGTCAACGCACTTTTAAAAACTGCACCCACTGTCTTAAGTCGAGAAAAAGGGAACGATGCCATCGTTCCCATCACAGATCCTCCGATGGTAATAGCGGCAGAAGCAGGCTTGTAGATATACAGGGTCATTGCCATACCTATTTCCTGATTGGCCGCTAGCCACATCCCTGAAAACACGAGAACGGCAGCTATTACAATGCCGATGATTGTACCAAAGTCGATCTTCATGACACTCCCCAGAGCCTACAGTTTTCTTACGTTTGTTCGGCAAGAACAGGGCGTTGCATCAGTTCCCTTTTATACTCAAGAAACATCTCTCGCAACTCCTCTGCCCCCTCCTTCAACAGCAGGCGCTCTCCACTCAAGAGAGTCACAATCGTATCTCCCTGCTCTTGAATCGTCTTAATCATATCGGGATTAATAAAGATTGCTTCCCCGTTAAACTTCGTTACCCTCAACATAACTCCCCTACGCTATACCCAATATTTCGTTTTAGATGAAAGGTTTTTTTGTCTACGTCGCAGTTGTAGCAGGTATTGACTTTCATGCAAAGAAAGATTGCCGGAGCTTTTACACTTCACATCGCTACCGCGATGCTCGAGTTTGACAAAACTGCCAAACTCGAGCAGACCTTCGGTCTGAAGAAAAAACAATGGTCCTTTTGAAGGATTAGCTATAGTTTTTTTCGGCACCTGAATAATGGCGTCTTTATTATGAATAAATATTCAATTGGTATAATTAATTTAGTTACCATTGTCGAATCAAA
>JAFITR010000159.1 GCA_017116025.1 Simkania negevensis | reverse complement strand
CATTTTTAGCTGCACCCATATGACGAATTATTATTTACATCGTTCGAATCACAGGTTAGAATAGCTAGAGCGGATAATGAAACAAAGTGGATTCTATGACGACCCCTTCTGGTGCGGGAAATACTGCACACAGCTCATTTTCAGCAACTTATCTTCCGGCTGCTGCTGCCTCTAATCTCTCCCCTTCTCATGCAGAAGAGGTGGAGCGAGTTCAGGAGGTTGTTGCTAAGCTAGACCTCTTCAACGGCGCTGGAGACGGGAAAACAGATCTTGCTGATTTACAACAACTTCAGGAGAAACTGGAACAATTTGGCTCTATTCCAGAGGAGGAGCTTGCAGAGCGTTCTCTTGTTAAGGGAGTGGAGAAGAGCGACGAGGAAGTAACTGCTGAAGGGGCAACTCTTCTTGCTTCTGAACAAGCAACATTCCCTGAACAATCGCAGCTTTTTGCTCATGTTCATGCCGACTCTTTTGCCAAGGATACCGACTTTGAAGGCAACACTATGCAGTGCACAAGCCGATACATGAAAGAGTTATTGTCTCGCGTTATGGGGGGAAAAAGTCTTCTTCTCACTCAAGACGAATCTACATCGATGAAACCAGCACTAGAAGAGGCTTGTGTTGGACTTGAAGAGCTTGTACCAACAGATCGAAAGCTGTTGTCTATCACAGGAAAAACCGATCTACGTAAATATTCAGAACAGCTTGCCTTGGAGCTTTTCAACCTCCCTCCTAACACAAGACGACTCATTCCTGGAGGCTGGGCAGGCAAATCGGGGCACGCAATGATCTACTCCTTCACTAAGAACGAAGATGGTAGCTACGACATTGGAATCTACAACACAGGAGAAGGGACAAAAAGCTACCACGACTTGCTCCAGGCAGGCGCAAAAACTAAGATCCGCCCCCTTGTCCAGTATAAGGGGGTGAGATGCGAAGAAATCTTCTTTTCTTCCTCTAAAGAAGAGATACGAGCTGAGTGGATAAAGATGTTGTTAGAGCAACAGGTTCTTCCTAGGATCGACAGATATCGCTACGAAGAGATGAGTGATATTAGCGCCGCCAAGATCTACAACAACGCCTTTGGTCTTTTGGAACACAGGAGGGTACTAGCAAATCAAAGTACAATCGGCTTTATGACAGCACAAAGGGCAGGGACCTGCAGCTGGCGCGTCTTGACAGCATTTTTGTTTGCAACTCTAGGCGACAAGACTCTTTACAAACGCATCAAGCTGGAGATCATGTTGCAATCGCTTGTCGACTTTTACAAAAGTGTACAAGCAACCATGAGAGCTGATTCAGTCATCGGTAGCCAGGCACGTACACTGCTAAAGGGCGCTTCTGAAAAAATATTAAGAGCGATCGCAAAAAGATATGATCCTTCTAAAGATGTTAATCTCCTCAGTCAGCAGGAAGCCATCACAGCTTATGCCACTGCCAAGCAGGTTCTCGACCAAGTGAACAAGCTTGAAGAAAGGGTACAGCTAGAGAGGACCTCTCCGGACAAGGGACTTCCCATCAACGTGCAGTCTCCCCCTAATACACCACAGGCAGAAGCAAATATTATCACTGCTCTCGTAAGACAACGTGCGAGGCGACAAGAGCCCAACACCACCACCCTCGAGATCTCTTCACCTCCATACTGTCCATTTCAGATGCCTGCCGACCCATCTGGTATGAAGAGCGCTCTTGAAGCTTCTCTCTTCTCTGCCCAACAAGCTCTTGGCTGCAAAGACACCACCACAGCACGCATCACACTGGGAAGTGTTTTGAGTAGCCTGCCTATTCCCAATCCCGACGACCCTAACGACTATTGGAAGGGCATCCCCAAGAGCGATCTAATGCCGTGTATACAAGCTATGGGAGAGATCCTCTCTTTATACGACGACCAGGCACTGCCTGAAGAGAAGAGCAACGTCTATGCTGCTTATGCCCTCATCCACGCCTTATCTGTTCGCTATGACGAGGTACGCGATCGTCAACCAGAGGAGCCACGTTTAAGCGAATATGGAATCAATGATATGGGGTGTAAAGAGTTAGAAGACCCCTACGAAATCTTCTATCAGCCGAAAGAGTTTAGAAGGCGCAAGGAGATCATCACTTACTTTAATCGTGTCAACAAGCGACCACAAAAAAAACTATGCAACTTTCACCACGAAACGGTAGGAAAGGACTGTCTTAATGAAAACTCCCCCCACACAGACTGCCTCTTTTACCACGACCTCCTCCAACATCACCCCAAACTCAACAACTCATTAGAAGAACAAAAGGCTGGTAAGAGCTACTCTTCTGACTCAGTCTATCGGGCATGGAAAAATGGCAATCTAAACCCATGCAACCGTACAAGCAATGAGATGAAAGCGATCGACCTCGCCTATACCATTCCACAACAAGACAACACCTCTCCACTTGATCTTGTAGGCCTTGGTCATCTTACTTGGCTCAAAAAATCCGCCCTCCATGCCTGGCATGCTGCCGCCCACGCCGAAGAATCTTTCCTTAATCCATCCAAACAATACCGCCTCCGGTGCGCTCCAGCGTATCGAGACGAAAAAGATACGCTACAAGTACTGTTTTATTACGACTATACACTACTAAGAAAC
>JAFITR010000158.1 GCA_017116025.1 Simkania negevensis | reverse complement strand
TGGAAAGGGTACCCAAATAGTGTAATGGAGTGTCGAAAGCTAATGAAGCCTTAAAAGTATACCGATTTGGGTGTGTTTCACAACTATTAGCCACTTGGTCAGGAAAAACTAGCTCCAAACAGCATTCTCCAGTACAATCTTTGTCTTTAATAAGCTGTTAGGGATGTTGTTCCTCTGTTTACGGATTATGCTGTTTTCGACATTTCGACTGACTGAAAATTGTAAAGGGCAAAATCATTTTCCACCCCTGTCCCACTTTTCTGAAGTAAAGAGGGCCGTCTGCATAGTTTGTAGCTGGAAAGTATCGATGGTAATTATTTGAACTGTACAATTGGTGTTTTTATGTACTTAAGGGTTAAAAATTTATTTTTGTTTGCAGCAGTTGTCGCTGGATTTACTGCTTTTTTTCATGCAGAGCTTAATGCTGCTGTAAGCTCAGAAAACATTCCTCTTGTTGTTTCTGAAAGGGAAATGCTATTTGATCGTCTTCTTGAGCAGTTACCTCAGAGTTCTCAAGCGAAAAATGCGGCTAGCATAAAGTCAATTATTGAGCAGCTTCGCTATTCAGGTGTTTGTAAGTTAGAGGGTAACGATGTAACAATTCGCCCTGGATGTGTGGGTCTTCAGTGTTTATTGGAAGAGACGTTTCTTGCTAATAGTGGGATTTTCAAGAAAGCAGACTTTGAGATTCATACGACAATGCCTTCTACTCCCTGTTGCAAGCTGCCGGATGAAAGAGCAAAAGAAACACTTTTTGCATCATTTAAGGATGAGGCTCGTCTAATTACAATCGATGGGCGTTCTGCTTCACTTGACGCGATATGCGATCAACCTCATGCTATTTTGCACTTAACCTATACAAAAGCTGGTTTTAATCAACGTTCAAGAGAAGAACAGATGATTCTCATGAAGTACTGGGTGCCTAGGATACATACGACATGTATTGAATCGCACGATGCTTTTCCAGTTGAAGTTAACGGGGCAACTTACCGTTTGCTTATGCCCTCTGGAAATGAAATCTTTTTTGGTATAAAAGCATCACAGGCTTTACATGCAGATGATAAAAGTTTTGTTATTCATCTTGGCACGAAAGATCAGCCTGAAATTAAGAGATGGTTGGGCGATCTGGAAAAGAATTTAGAGTCTTTTGGCCGCACTCTCTTTGCGCAATAAACTGTTTTAAATTTTATAGCTCTGTCGTTTTTAGAAGTGTGATAAGTGACAATCGCGATAGTTAATGATGTGCATCTTGATGATCCATTGGAGCACAATGGAAAAATACGGGCTGCATCTCATTTAGCTAAGGAACGGATTCCTAAAATAGTTCACTATATAATGGGATGCGAACGGTCACATAGGTATTTTTTTTAACATCGTAAACTATTGATAATCAATATACCCTTGTTGACAAATCTTTATTGATAAAATCGCCCTAACGGGAACTGCTTAGCAATTATTTAACACAAAACACATGTTGTAAAAATGTTTTATTGATAGAATGGTTTTATCAATGAATTTTATTTTGTTACAGAGGTCTTATGCCGGATATAGAACTTACAGGAGATAATGCATTTTACAAGCAGTCTAACTATTTACCTGATCTATCTCTAAAGCCGATTGGGCACAGTAAGCGACCGGAACCTGCCTACACGTGGAATACGGAGAGCAAGATTTGGCGCATTGCCAAGGTGGTTTTTGCGATAATTATCTTCCCTGTTGGGCTCTATTGGTTGCTACATTCATTAGCAGGCAAGTTAATTATTCCTGCTTCTTCTTTTTGTGCTCGCTCTGAAAAGGCATTGGATCAAGATAGGGCAAAGGCATTTTACAGCAAAATACCTACTCTTCCCGAATTGTCACGAGGCCCATATACGCCGCCAATTGAAAGTGAATGGAAGATCAAAAGGATCTGTGTAGAGGTTGATGGGTATCAAATTGACGCTGCAATAATCGGACGGGAGTCAACTTTTGGCAATAAACGTTGGGTATTGGCATCGAATGGAAATGCGGAATTCTATGAAGATAAATTAAACAACTATTCTTTCAAGCAATTCTTAACAGATTTAAATGGCAACGCAATTGTCTTTAATTACCCTGGCACTGGCGCTAGCTCCGGGATGCCGAATAGAAGCGCTATGGCTAAGGCGTATCGTACTATGCTGCGCTTTTTAGAGGACAAGGATAATGGATTAGGTGCAGAGGAAATCATTTCCTATAGTCAATCTATTGGAGGGGGTGTTGAAGGCGATGCTTTGCTGTCCCATAAACTACAAGAAGAGATCAAGTATGTCTTTATAAAAAGCCGCACTTTTTCTGATTTAAGCACAACTGTTTCACACATGCTATATAAGCCTTTAGGATGGCTGACCAGGTTATTAGGTTGGAACATGGGATCTGTTGAATCGTCTAAACAACTAAAGGCGCCTGAGATTGTCTTACAAACTGTCGAAGGGGGTAGATATATCGATCTGTCGGAAAAGAATAAGGATAAGCTTGTTCACGATGGCGTAATTCCTGCTGAAGCGACGTTAGCGTTGGCTTTGTTATCTCAAAAAGATCAATTTGCTTCGAACAAGCTGTTGATTGGCATCACAGATATGCATAACGCTGGTGTAGG
>JAFITR010000157.1 GCA_017116025.1 Simkania negevensis | reverse complement strand
GCCTCTGTGGTAATAGTGCAACAACGCCTCTCCGAACTAATGGCAACGATACGGTATGAAACCATCAAGCGTACTGCGAAACAAGGTAAGCTGCAGCTAGCCCGTCACTTTAAAGAAAAAGCGCAAAAGAAACTAAAGAAGCTATGGTTCAAATCAAAATAATAACGCGAAGGTCGCGTTTCATTCTTAGAGAAGAGCAAAAATGCGCGTAGCGATTCAAAGCCCACTCTTTTTGTTCGGCGACCAAAAGAAGAACTACAACGGCTTCGACTTCGCCTTTTTTAAGCTCTTCAAACCCGCTATCTACCTCCCTGGCAAGAAAAAGCTCAAATATCCACGCCTACGCCAACGCATCAGAGAGCTAGGGCTTAACCCTAACGACTACGAATTTATTCTCTCTCCATGGGGTCTCAACCGCAAAATTGATGCCCTCATCTGCTTTGCCGGCAGAGCAGACTTGCCGGCTTTTGCTCCAGTTAAAGGCTTCCACGGGCTCAAAGTCTATCACCTCATGGACTACGTCTTCCAAGCAGACCGATGCAAAAAAAACCTCGTCGATGCCGGCGTCGACTACGTCATGGGCTATACCGACCATGGGAAATACTGCCCCTTTTTTCACAAGCACTACCCCCAATACATTGACAAAGTGATTCCTGTTCCATTCGGCTTTGGGGAACGGTTCCAACGTACAGTGCCTTTTCAAGAGCGCAAACAGAAGGTCATTGCAGCAGGCTCTGTCAACCCTGTCAGAGATCCAATGGTAAAGAATCCTGACGACTTAAAAGAGTACACGACCTTCTATCAAGATGAAGAGTGGACGCATCGCTGGCGCAGGAAGCTGGCGGAAAATACGATCCCTCTCCAGAGCATGATGGAGAGCGTCCTGCCACAGTTTCCAAAGACAAAAGACTTCTCCTACGATGTTGTATCTCTGTTCAACCAATACCAGATGTTTGCTAATGACGAAGGACTATTGGCCTTCCCTCCCGCACGTACATACGAAGGTGCTGCTGTTGGTTGTACTATGATTGCTGCTCACCACCCCTGCTATACCGATCTAGGCTTCGAAGATGGCGTCAACTGCATCCTGCACAACCCACTCGATCTCGACGACTTTAAAGAACGAACCGTCTACTATCAAGAGCATCAAAACGAGCTAGAACGTATTGCAGAAGCAGGCTACAACCTCGTCACCAGCCGTTATACCCATGAGAAGGTAGCCCACACACTCTTTAACCACATCAAAGGTTGTCTTTAGGGGCATAAAACAATGACGACAGCAATCTCTAGACAATACGACAGTGGTTTAATCCGTTTTATCCTCTTGTTAACAGTTCCTCTGCTATTTCTGCCAAAAATCAACTTATTAAAAATCGGAGGAGAAACAGCAGGCCTACGCATCGACGACCTCTTCATCTTCGCTGCTTTTTGCTGCATATTGCTTGGCATCATCTTATCAAAGAGACCTTTGCAAACGATTGAACGTTACTTAATCGCAGTCGTTCTCACTTCCCTTCTCTCTTTTTTTATTAACTACATTCTATACCTGGCTGGCTACCTCATTACAGCGGGGAACCTCCTCTATGCAATCCGCATGATAGAGTATTTTACCTTCTTCTATACAGGCACCTTCCTAATTCAATTTTTCAACTTCTCTCGCCTGATTCAATGGTTCATAGCTGTCAATGCCGTCATAATGGTCCTACAATGGTTTGGTGTCATAGGAGCTTTCTCCCATGTCGGCTACATCGCCAACACAGCACACCACAGCCTAGGAATCACTGCAGGGCACTGGGAAATGGGATTCATCCTCAACCTCCTCTATGCCGTCATGCTTTTCTCCTCACACTCACGAAGGTTTGTACATCAATATCTGGTTGTTTTCCAAATCCGGCGCCACTCCATCTCCATTAATTGCACAAAAATAGCTCTTTTTGCTCTCTTTTCTCTACTTATCCTTATGACAGGATCGAGAAGCTCTTTAGCTACCTTCTTTTTAATCACACTAGCTAGACTGCTCCTCATCCCCTACTGGCGTATCATTGTTCTAGGGGCCCTTCTTACAACGATTATCGTCGCAACGACCTATCTTGCTAATACCTCTGTAGAACAACTGCCCGACAGTCCCATGTTCGCCGTTTTGCATAGAAGCCAAAAACTTTTGCAGATAGAAAACTTCACTCTGGTAAAACAACTTCTTCATACCATCGACATCTCGCAAACGACCCTAACCGACAATTATATCGACTTGAGTTTAGACCCGGACCTACCTGTTGACCTAAGCCTCTATATCCGCTTGCATAAATGGGCTTACGTAGTCCTATATCTCGCCGCTAAACCGCTCTGCATCTTCTTTGGCCTAGGGCCTGGTTTCTGCGGACCAGCACTCGACGGTGGCCTCTTGCGCCTATTTGCAGAAAATGGCCTCATCGGAGGATCTCTCTTCTTTCTCTTCATCTATCAAGGCTGCAAACACTCACGTGCACTGAAAGCAGCCTTTGCCGTTTTCTTACTGAACATGGTCTTTATCGATATCTATCTTGCCTACAAAGCAATGAGCCTCTTTTTCATTCTCATCGGAGCCATGACAGCTCAACAGCATCAAAAATCAGTAATTCCCGCTAAAAACCGAACGTAACT
>JAFITR010000156.1 GCA_017116025.1 Simkania negevensis | reverse complement strand
TGTTGCATAAATAACCACTAAGCCACTGAGATCAGTGGTGAATTACGCAACAAAGCCGTTTCGGTCTTCGATGTGTAATTGATCACGGGGTACGGGCCAGGGAAATTGCATGAAGATTTTCCTGGGTCTTTTTGTATAATTACAATTGCAATATTAGCAGGCTCTGTGCAATAGGCAAGATTATGGGGATAGACTATCTTTTTCAAGAATTCGATAAGGGCAATATTGCTCCTGGGCAAACGCGTGGGATCGCGAGCAAGAGTGCGGCTCAAAGCTATTTTGGGAAGTACATCACCTATGAACGTGGTGAGAAGTCTTTTTGTCTATCTCAAGAAAGTTTGACCCAGTTTTTGCAAAGGAACGATGTCCTTTCTGAGCAAGAGTCGGTGACAGCAACGCCTGAGGTGTTAAGAGATCGATTAACCGAATTTCTATCTGCAACAGACGAGAAGGCTGCGGCAGTAGGAGTCAGCCATCTTACTATCAGCGAATTACCCTTGGCAGCAATAGGCGAACAATTTTCGAAGATCGCACCCAATCCCAACAGCATCTTGCGTAGGATTGCAACAGCTGTCAAGAAGGCCTTTATCTCTATCGCCCTGATTGCCATCTCTCCAATATGGGCAATCACTTTTATCGTCTCAAAAATCTACCGCGCTATCGTTAGCGACAAAAAGATGAGAGAGGCAGCAAGCGTTGCCAAGGCCACTATCGAACAGAAGTGGCACACCGAAATGGCTCGCCCTACAGAGAATACGAACACAAAAGATCTACATATCGACGAGGATATGTTAGGAAGGGACGCGATCGGAAACAAGGTCAACCGCTACTTATGGCGCGCTCTTGCTATCGAGGGATTCCAAGACACGGCCAACGAAGAGGTATCCGAAGCAGTCTCAGAATGCACAAAGCAGCTCATGAAGAACAAAAAAGAGGAATTTACACACCGAGAAATCAAGGATATGCTCGGAAGTCTTGCTAATACTCTTCTTAAGACTCCTTCTACTCAAAAGGTTGCTGACCAGCTACTTACACAAATCGATGAGCATACAAAAAACATCCACACCCGTCTGAAACAAGAGCTACAAGCAGCCAAACATCCGGACAAAGCTGTTGCCGCATTCAACAAAGTTATCGACATGCTCCATGCCCAGCTACAGAAAACCCCGCCAGGAAAGGATTTCGAAGAAGCCAACAGGGCCACACTCAAGCTTCTCGAAGAGGCATTAGAGTCGGAAGGATACTCCCTCCTTAAAGAAGATAGATCGTTGCCGGCGATCAAATTCCTTCATGACATCTGCCTCACCATGCACACCAAGATATTTGGCATGGAAGAATATCAAACGATGGGAAAAAATCTCGTCAGCCGCATAGAAACATCAAACAAAGAGGGATGGCAAGGTCTGGCAGAAGACGTTGAAAAGAGCGACGAGCTCACAAGGCGCCATTACAACAGAGCGTCTACTATCCTCGACAAAATAAAGTATGCAATCGAACACCCCATGCACGTGTTGTCGTCGTTAAAAAGCGTAGGGGCTATCCCAGGAACATTCGACCCCTACTCCGCACACAATTACCCCACGTTGCTAGGAGAAACACGATATGGTAGACAAGCAAAAGCACGCACAGTATACGCCCCTTCTCCTACACTAGGGACAGAGATACGCCCTCTCTACAAAGGTCTTTTGCAAGCGGTAGAGAACAACGTATTCCTCGGGACAGAAGCTGATCCCGATGCAACCAAGTTCATCTTCGAAATTAATTATCAACGAATGCAAGGAGAAGAGGGCAGGCGTACACGCAATATCATGACAACAGTGATGGACTACCCCTTCTCCCTCGACACGATGAGCCTTCCCCTCGAAACTGACTTCTACCGAGGTAAAGTGGTCCAATGGAAAGAGAGCGAGACCTTCTATGACGACTTTCGTAACCACATCTTTGGTGAAGACGGCCAAGCATGTCGACGCATCACTGCCAAAGGGTGTGGATACTTCTTTACCTCCAGAGTCTCCGATGAGGATATTGACGATGCGCTCGATGCGACAAAAGAGATGTTCCAAGAAATTGAAGAGGAAGGCACAGAAGATTGGAAAGAGCTTGCTGGCCAGCAAAAACAACGCCTCTTCCAAGATGTCTTCCACCTGCTGATACGCTTACAAGCAGAAAAAAAATACGCCAGACAATCGCAAAATATTCTTAACTACTCCCACTGCAAACAACACATCGACAGAGGTGGTATGATGACACTCTTCTATACTCTCGCCCTACAAGCCGCTACACCCAAGGAAAAGGCGCTCGACAGTGAGCAGCTCCGCTCCCTCATCTGCGGCGCACTCCCCGCACGTGCTCTCACTATCGACTCGCGTTCCATCATCAAAGACTATGCCGAAGAAACCGCCGCCTTCCTACGACACATCCCACAAGAGGCCCTAGGCAAGGCGATACACTCCCTCATAGGAAAATCCCCGCCCATCACCTTTGAAACGGTTAACGCGATTAACGAGACCGCGGAAGACGGTTAACGAGGCAGCGGAAGGAACAGGATCCGCAAGATCGTCAAGATTCACAGGATAGCTACTTATAAAACAGAGAAAAAAATATAAAAAATAATGCAACTATTCAGGTGTAGAAATTTAAATAAGTTTTATTCAAGGCTTCT
>JAFITR010000155.1 GCA_017116025.1 Simkania negevensis | reverse complement strand
CCTTGCGGTCATGCCATCGTGGTCGAGCGGTGGGGAGAGCTCTGCGACATCGAAGGTGATGACCTTATCCATGGAAGCGATCGCTTCGAGTAGCGGGACCACCTGCCATGGGAATAGTCCCATAGGCTGTGGCGAGCTTACGCCTGGAGCGAATGACGAGGCGAAGGCGTGGAGGTCTAGAGAAAGGTATAGCGGATCTTGTTTAGTGCCGACTTTGTTGAGGATCGCTTGGTAGCTTTTTCCCGTGTGGAAGTGTACCTGTTCTGCCGTGATGTATTCGACGTTGCGTTTCTTCGCCTCTGAAAACAACTCAGGGGTGTTAGAAAAAGGCTGGATCCCTATACACGAGTAGTCAAACTCTTTGTCACTCTTCTCGCACAGCATAGCAATCTGTCGGAAAGGTGTCCCCGAGGATGCTTTCTTTTTGTGCAAGGGCTTGAGGTTGAAATGTGCGTCGATGTTAATGATCGATGGAGATGTGTCGGGAAAGGCGCGCGTCAGACCCTGGTAGTGCCCCCAGGCTATCTCGTGGCCCCCGCCCATGAGGATAGGGGAGATGCCGTGCTGTATGAGCATCGTGACAACCTGTGCGAGAGCTTCTTGCCCATTGGCAAGCATGCCGTCGTGGCAGATGATGTCGCCAAAATCGTAGAAAGATGCCGGCCGGGTGATGTGCAAAGCGATATTGGAGAGTGCCTCGCGCATGGCATACGGCCCCTCCTCGGCGCCAGGACGTCCCTGGTTTCTTCTGATGCCCTTGTCACAGGCAAAGCCTAGCAGGCCAAAAGCGGGGAGCTTTTTCAGAGAAGGAAGCTTGTGCCGTAAATCGACACACTCAATACATTGCCACAATTTTGTCCCTGAGCCAATTTCAGGGCGCCCATGCCATTCTGTTGGGTGGGCACGTCGATAGCGGTCGTGCCAGTTGTGATGTTTCTCTCCCATGGTCTAGCTGCCAATCTCTCCTCATACGATATCCCGCTACGGCCACAGTTTCTGCCATTGTTAGATTTTCTGCAATAGTTAAGAAGTCGATAGATGTGATTTAAAGTACGCTTACTAAATGATCTCTAACAATTTATGCGATTCGTCTCGTAGGGAAATTACATGAAGATTGCCTTGGAAGGCAAATCTGCTGAAATCCAATTAAAAATATTTGTAGACATAAATATCTATTTAGTATATAATTATGTATGTTCTCGGCAAATAGTCAATAAAAACAAATTTAAGTAGAGAGGGGAAAAATGTCTAATATAAGTAATATGATGTATCACACTAATAAAGATCTCGAAAACGGCAGTAAAAGATTTGAGCAAGCATATGATGCCACTTCAACCAGGTCGAAAATTTCTTCGAGGATATCAGCTATTCCGGCAGCCTTGGTACAAGTTGCTCTATGCACTGGAGCGTCCACTGTTGTACGTATAGTACAGCTGGCAAATCATCTATTTTCTTTCGCTTTTAATCTGCTCAAAACGGTGTGTACCTTAGGCTTGCATGCAGAATCGAAAAAGAATCTAGTTAGGTCTTTTGCTTACACAGGAGTTTCGATATTCCAGGTTGTGAAAAAGCCCTTTGAGGCACTTGCTATTATTGCTGGAGGAGTTGTTGGGGTATTCTCGCCTAGACATCAATTACAGCTTCGAACAGCGATGTACGGCTTCGATGCCGGTATCGATGGGTTAATAGCAGATGAAGAGACTGTAAAGAGTTGGGCTCTAAAAAATCAACAACCTGATTAACACTTTAATCGGGAATTGAGGTAGATAAAAGAGTGGCCGCCTGTCGTTTAACGACTTGGCGGCTTTCTTTGCTGAAAAATTGGCGTGTAACTATCTTTTGTTTTCTGTTATTCTTTTGGCATGAAAGGCTTGCTTTATCTTTTTCCCAACCTTCTATGCAAGGACCACCCAGTACAAGAGGCATTTGTCCCTGCTATTGTAGAGGCTGTGTTGCAGCTCGATGGTCTTATCGCCGAGAGCCCTCAGGGAGGTAGATCGTTCCTTTACAAGTTTAAGACGAAGAAAAAACCCAACGATATCCCCATCGCTACTCTCAATGAACATACGAAAAAAGGGGGTGTTGACTTCCTGCTTGAACCTGTGTTGGCAGGGGAGTGTTGGGGGGTTGTCTCCGATTCTGGTATGCCCTGTATCGCCGACCCCGGAGCAGAGCTCGTCGCGCATGCTCACAACTGTTCGATTACAATCAAAGCCTTCCCTGGCCCTAGCTCGATCATGATGGCGCTGGTGTTATCAGGTATGCAAGGGCAGCGTTTCTCTTTCTGGGGGTATCTTTCGCGCGATCCAAAAAAGAGGAAAGAGGAGCTGATTGCCGTCGAAAAACGGTCGCGTACAGATCGAGCAACACAGCTTTTTATCGAAGCACCCTACCGCAATGTCGCCTGCTTCCAAGCGATCCTCGACACCTTACGAGGAACAACGCGCTTATGTGTCGCAACAAATATCGCCAGCCCTTCACAATACCTTGCTGTTCATACTATTGCACAATGGCAGGCAATGCCAGCCCCTCACATCCATAAAATACCTACTACTTTCCTTGTCGAAGCTTAGGGACAAGAGGGACAGAAAGGGACAACAGAGACAGCAGGGACAACAAAGATTGCCATCCTTTTTTGTGCTCCTGTTGTTACGCTCTTTGCCGTTGATTCTCAACGC
>JAFITR010000154.1 GCA_017116025.1 Simkania negevensis | reverse complement strand
GCCTGATTTCAGACCTTCGGCCTGGAGAAAAAGCAATACTCCTTCTGGGAGGGGGGTAACTGTCAGGAAAATCTTCATACAATTTCCCTATTCTGTGAATCTTGTTACTTTCCGTTCCTCATAAGCAACGAAAGGATCCGTTAGGCGGTTTCTTTGCGCTTTGTGATGTAAGAGACGACGTCTTGCACCGTTTTAAGCTGCTCAGCATCTTCTTCAGAGATTTCGAATCCAAAGCGTTCTTCGAAGGTCATGATCAACTCTGTTAAGTCAAGGGAATCGGCGTTAAGATCTTCGATAAAAGATTTTTCAAGAGAGACTTCACTGGCATCGACACCCAACTGTTCAACAACGATATCGATGACTTCTTTTTCAAGATTCATATTGTTTTCCTTTGTACGGATTTTATTAAAAAAGGACTTAAATGAGAAAGAACATTATATGACAAGAGGGGATATCGCTCCAGAAAAAAATTACATTACCATTCCACCATCTACAGTCAATGTCTGGCCTGTGATATAATTAGCCATATCGCTAGCGAGGAAAAGGACAGCGTTAGCAACATCGTCTGTTTGGCCGACTTTTCCCAGGGGGATTTGTTTAAGGTATTTTTCTTTAAGCTGTTCTGGAATGAGATCGGACATTTGTGTTTTGATGAACCCTGGGGCAACGCAATTTACGCAGATATTTCTAGAAGCGACTTCTTGTGCTAGGGACTTAGAAAAGCCGATGAGCCCAGCTTTTGAAGCAGCGTAGTTTGTTTGTCCAGCAGCACCGGTGAGTCCAACGATGGAGGCGATATTGATGATTTTCCCTTTTCTCGCCTTCATCATAGGGCGAACGAAGGCTTTGCAAAGGCGATAGACAGCTTTGAGGTTCACATCGAAGACACAATCCCACTCTTCTTCACTCATTTTCATGAGCAGCCCATCACGTGTAATGCCTGCATTATTGACGAGGATTTCTGGCTCCCCCACCTCTTGTCGACATTTTTCAATACCATTTTTTACGGAGACAGCATCGCTCACATCGACAGCGATAAAGGCTATTTTTTGTCCTGGAGCAGCTTTTTCAAGAAGGGTGTTGACAACAGCCTTTCCACGTTCGACATTCGTACCGAAGAAGGCGACATGCGCACCTTGGCTGACGAAAACTTCAACGATTGCTTTCCCAATCCCCGCAGTGCCTCCTGTAACAAGAGCCACTTTACCTTGAAGCAAATCTTTACTCATTTTCGATTCTCCACAGTATGATTAGATTTTTTGTGCAAATTGTTCAAGGTCGGCGACTTTTCCTATATTGCACAGCACACCTTCTAGCTTCATCTTTTTATTCATACCCGTAAGGGCTCTACCAGGGCCGATTTCGATGAAGAGGTTGACGCCCGTGGCAGCAATTTCACGCACTCCTTGCTCCCATCGTACAGGGGAGACAAGCTGTTCAACCATATAGTTGCGCATTGCATCAAGGCTTTTTACATATTTTCCAGGCACGTTCATGACAATGGGGATATCACTTTCCACGATCTGTGCAGAGGAGAGGAACTTTCTAAGCCCTTCTTGAGCAGAAGCCATCAGGCCGCTATGAAAAGCACCATGAACATCTAAAAAGAGGACGCGCTTGGCACCTTGTTTTGAGAGGGCCTCTTTGCCTGCCTCAACACCTTGGAGGGTACCGGAGATCACCGACTGGCCTGGACAGTTGTAATTAGCAACCCATAGATCTTCGGGCAACGCCACTTCCTCTACAACTCTGGTGACATCATCGGCATCCATACCAAGGACAGCAGCCATCGTTCCTTTCGTCATCTCACACGCCTGACTCATCAAAGTAGCGCGGCATTCGACAACCTTCATCCCTTCTGCAAAAGGGAGCTTATGCGCTGCTGTCAACGCTGTATACTCTCCGAGGCTCAATCCTGAACAAACGGCAGGGCGCAGAGAAGGCAGCTGTTTTTCTAACACTTTGACCATGGCATAGCTTGTCACATAGATCGCTAGTTGACTATTGTGGGTCTGTGTCAAAAGATCAGCAGGCCCCTCAAAAATCAGATGAGTAAGCTTTCTATTTAAAATAGAGTCAGCCTCATCAAAAACCTCTCGTGCCTCGGGAAATGCGTCGTAGAAATCGCGACCCATCCCCACATATTGCGCCCCTTGTCCAGGGAATAGAAAGGCGGTTTTTCTATCTTCTATTCTATCTTGTGACATTGTCTGTTTCTCAACCTGCTACGCGTTTTAATAAGGAAGCTCCCCACGTCAGTCCCCCTCCAAAAGCAACAAGAAGCAAGTTCTCTCCATTGGCAATATCCTTCTCTTTAACTAGCTCTTCTAACGCAATGACGACACTCGATGCCGACGTATTACCATATTTGTGAAGGGTCTGATAGACTTTCTCCATAGAGAGATCAAAACGGTTGGCTACGGCTTCGATGATGCGAATGTTCGCCTGATGTGGAATGAGCCAGCTAATATCGTCTTGGGTCATGTTGGCTTGTACGAGACATTCGCGTGCCGCAGCCTCCATGCATCGCACAGCCTTTTTAAATATCGCTTTCCCGTTCATCTTGATATATTGTCTGCGTTTGTCCAGAGCCTGTAGGGAGAAGGGCTCTCTCGACGCCCCCGCGGGGAGCTTGACGAGGTCTGAACCAGAGCCATCGCAGCCGATACTGACAGAGGTTATCTCAAATCCGCCACCTTGGGCGCTAATCACAGCAGCACCAGCACCGTCTCCAAAAAGGATACAGGTCTCTCTGTCTTCGTAGTCGACAAAAG
>JAFITR010000153.1 GCA_017116025.1 Simkania negevensis | reverse complement strand
ATCTTCTACAAGCTGTAGGCCTTCCGTTGTTACAAGCAACTTCGCAAGCCTTGTGCCAGGAGCAAATTTTGCGGCAATTACCTCACGCATATGGCTTAAATGTTTCCTAAACCAACCTTGCTGCCGAAGGAGCTGTCTGGACGGTTTTTCTATGTCAAAAGCCTCTTTTCCAGTAGAGGTTTCTAAAATGGTTCGTCTGGTACGAATCTCGTTTACTTTGCCTGATTGAAAAACTGCTTCGCCTGTCTTAGCACGGGCTACACCTGTCTCTCCTGCCAGTGAGGGGGTAAGAGGGATCAGATCTTCTAGAAAATTCCCGCAAAAACCAAAAACAAGAGCATCAGGATCACCTTCTCCTGGCATATAAAAACGTACGGAATTCCCTCCGCTTGTTATTATGTTAGTAACCGTTGTTTGAACAAGGTCTACAGAAGGAATGTGATCTTTATGGCCTTTTAATTCATCAATAGTTGCTACTTCCTTAGCATATCCCGGTCCGAGGGTAGGCTCTGCAGAAGGAAGAGAAGGAGCAGAAGAGCCTGAAATAGGAGGAAATAGACCAAGCTTTGCGAGATAAGCCATAATAGCGTTTTTGTCATCGGAAGATATTGTAATTCCATTACGCAGCTGCTTATTTACAGCACACTGAAGGTGCTGATTTACTTTATGTTGGAATGTTGTTGGGTTGTTATGATGTACATTATAATATCCTTCTATCATACCATGTATCTTGTCTGCGTCTTGTTGGCTTAGCCCTTGTATTCCTCTTAGGTGCTCCTTAATCTTTGGAAGAACCTCTTTTTCTTCTTTTTGTTTGGTGGGGGGCTGTTGTGGGTTGAGGACTTGAGCAGCAATGGTTGCTGCCGTCGCTGCAGGCGGTATTAGATTTGGAGAGAGTGCTTCAGTAATCTTGCGACCCGCTAGGCAAAGAAGGGGAATAATGCCAAATAGGCCAGGGAATATAAGCTTGCATAAAGCAAAAACACGGTCGGCAGTGGAAGGCTTATTCCCTTGATTGTTGCCTGTCAGTATATCCAGGTTTTTTTTGTAAAAATTTAAAGCCGAAACGCATGCGTTATGAATGTTCGTGAGTGCCATAGGGACTCCTTGTAATTGTTTATTAATGTTGTCAACACGCAAGTTTAATGCCAAAGTTATCTTTATGAAAGAGAAAAAAATATCAGAGGGACAAACGGCTCCTTTGACCATTTCTGTAGACACATCTTTGCATTCCTCCTTGCGTTGGCAGGAGGCTGTTGCTCTTGCACAACAGGCGGTTGAGCTGGGTAGACCCCTGATTTGGAAGCTAGACTTTCAGATTGGATCGCAAAAGAATAGTGCGATCGATCAACCTCTTTTTCTCAACAGCTGTTTGTTGGCAATAGAAGAGTTCGACAAGCAGCTCTATCAGCCCTATAAAAAAAATGTACAAGGGCTGATTCTATATGACGGGCCCGCCTCTTTTGATGGTATGTTAACCTTTTCACCAAACATGGCAGAACCATTCTTAAGATGGTTGTGCGACTACCAAAAGAGGTTAGAAGAGTTGGGCAGGGGAGTGGCGGAAGGATGGTCTGCAGAGCCTATTGAAGATATTGCTACTGCGCCTCTTCCGCTCAGACAGCTTTACCGTTTCTTCTGTCGCGATCAGTTTGTTGCCTTCCTCAGCAGCTTTTTGCCCTATATCGATGATGAATGCGTTCCGCAAATTGTCGTTCATACGGACAAAGAGCTCTCCGCAGGGGAGATAGCACAACTTTTTAACAATGCTTCTTTTGAACATTTTCACGTTACCCTGCCCCCTCTCCCTTTTGGAGTAAATAGCGACGAAGATGCCTCTCTAGCTATCTGTGTGCCACCCCTCTTTGCTTCTCTACCAGAAGATGTCGATGCTCTCACATCTGTTATCGAAAAAATGATCAGACAAAAACAGCCCTTTCGCCTTGTCCCAGAAAGCTTAATGCCATACTTGTGGGATGGTATCGATGAGATGGTCGTCTTCCATAATGCTCTCACACCACAAGGCCGGCGTAGCCTCCTCGGATTCCAAGCCGCCGGCGGCACGGTTAAAGAAGCAGCGGAAGGAACAAGATAGACAAGATGGAACAGATAGACAGGATAGGTGCTCATGAGGTCGGGGAAAAAACAAAATATAAAAAATAATATAACTATTCAGGTATAGAAAATTTTAACAGACAAAACACACGCCTTAATGGTTGTATATAAAAAAGAACATGTACTGACTGCCTCATAAGCACCTATCCTGTCTATCTGTTCCATCTTGTCTATCTTGTTCCTTCCGTTGCCCCGTTAACCGCTCCGCTTCCGATGCCTCGTTAACCTAAACCGTTTCGAGGAGGCGTGCCATTTCGATAGCGGCCAAAGCGGCATCGCTGCCTTTGTTGCCTGCCTTTGTTCCTGCGCGTTCGAGTGCTTGCTCGATCGTCTCTGTTGTGAGCAGACCGAAGATAACAGGAACGCCACTCTCTGACGCTGCCTGGGCGATACCTGATGCTGCAGGCCCTGCAACGTAATCGAAATGTGCTGTGGCCCCTTTGATCACGGCTCCTAGGGCAATGATCGCATCATATTGTTTAGAGAGGGCCATCTTTTTAGCGACGATAGGGATCTCAAAAGAGCCTGGCACCCATGCCACAGTGATAGCATCGTCCTTAACACCATGCCTATGTAGGGTCTTCACTGCACCGTCGAGAAGACTTTTTGTGATCAGTTCATTAAATTTAGCAACGACAATCGCTATTTTGAGTCCATTTCCTT
>JAFITR010000152.1 GCA_017116025.1 Simkania negevensis | reverse complement strand
ACTCGTTCTTTTTGCTCTAGGTTTGGTTCTAGCTGTTGTAGGATGGTGAAGATCGTTTGGGGATCGACTACTTCATGCTGAAATTGTTCCCAAGTTTTAAATACGGGTCTCTGGCTTGAAGAGTAATAAACGGATATTGGTTTTGCATTTGGGGTAGAGGCAGAATCGGAGTTGGTTGTGTATGCTCTCATGAGCAGGGGAATGATTGGGGAGTTGTTTCGAATTGCTGAAGCAATATCCTTAAGGGCATTTCCAAATTCATGAGAGTGATTTTCTTGTGGAGAAGTAGAGATAGAAGGGGAGGTAGATCTGCTGTTAGGGGGCGTTACAGCAGTCTCTTGCTTCGATAGCCAATCCTCAATCTTTTTCTTCGTCTCTTCTAATGCATTCCTTTTTTTCAAGTCGACAGAACAGCAGTAGTCAGACAGCATGTGAATATCGCTGTTCAGCCATCTGATTACAATCGTAGCAGTTTTTGTTGTTTCTGGGCCTCTTGTCAATCTCGGTAAAGAACGACAATATCCTGCGGCTAGTCCAAATAGTTCTAAAAGGGGTGTCGCTTCATGTCTATTGTGCGTTACGTCAAAATATTGGTTTGCGCGATCTCTTCGATCTAAATACACATACAGTAAGTTTTGATTATTTGGCCTCTGAAAAGCTGCGGCTGATTGCGCCAAAGCTTGAGAAAAACCTGGGTATGGAATAGAAGGAGGGCCCATCTCTTGTCCGAGAATTAATTTATGAAGCCTTGGATTTTACATAAGAGATGTTTTAAAAAGCAATTGCTATTCGTAACGTGGTTATTTAGGCAACATAGCTAAGTCTGATAGAAGTAGGCTGCTGGCTGTGGCAGTTAGAAATGAGTCGTTGGCTGGGGCAGCGGAGGAGTGAGGGGGGAGCCTCAGCGGAGGTGGCCTAAAGAAAGAGAAGGTGGGGCTGGGAGAGTTTTGTTTTTGTGTAATCCAGTTGAGAACCGTTTCTTTAAATTTTTTTAGTTCTTTAAACGTTTCAGGGTCTTTTGGGTAAAGGCATTTATTGAAATCGGAAAATAAGTCTAAGATAATTGTATGGAAATGCTCGAGGACTTTTCTTTTTTTTTCTGAAGAAAGAGTTGGTTCTATCTCTTGTAGAATGGTGAACATCGTTTGAGGATCCACTGCTGTTTGGGTATATTTCTTTCCATTTTTAACTAGTAGTTTGAGGTTTGAAGCGTAGTAAATGTATGTCGGTTCGCTGGTTGAGCGAGAGGATGAAGCGGATGCATTGGTTATTTGTGTTACCATGAGGCGAGGAACTACTATTGGATTCCCTTGCTGCTGGTTTGGAGAAGGTGTGGTAGCAAATCTGGGGGAGTCGTTTCTCCGGTAGAAGCGCTATTGGAAAGAAAATGTGCTTCTATCCATGCGTTAATTGCTTTCTCGAGAGTTTCTAATTGCTGTTTCTTTTTGGAGTCGCCAAAGCAGAAAAAAGTAAAAATGCTGCCAATTTCTTTGCGAAACCGCATGCGTGAAATCGTTCCAAAATTTTGGAGTGGGCGGGTTGTGTTTGCTTCTGGTAAGTCAGGGATGTAATAGAGAGCTTCTTTGAATAGGTCTAGCATAGATAAGGCTTGACTTTGGTTTGATGTTGTCGTGAAGCTGTTTTGAGTGTGAAGAGGGTTTCCATGGCAAATATAGAGTCGAGATTGATCAGGTCGGCATAGGTTAAAAGAGTCTGCTGATTCTTCTAAAGCTTGAAAGAAATACGTTTGTTGAGAAAGGAAATCGGTAGGGCAAATAGAGGTCATTCGTTACCTTAAAATAGTTGATTTGCGTCGATGTGATGCTTCAAAACATTTGTTAAAAACAGGCGGGCCTGCGTTGGAAGGTCTAAATGTCTACGAAAATAGTTGATTTATATCGGTAAGTCAACAAAAGATACGGATCTTTTTCTGCCAGGCGAGATGGCTGTTGAAGGCGTTGCGACTGTTTGGTTGTTATCAGTACGAGCAGGTGTTAAATTGTTATTCTGATGGCTTGGCGTATTTGCAAGACTGCTGTCTCTGTCGCTATCTCTTCGACTGGGAGAAAGTGATGATGATGATGAATTTGTGGAGTCCTCTTGAGAAGGGGTGGTGGATTCGCGGGGTCTCCCTGCGAGAGGGTTGTGGAGGCGGTGGGAGTTAAGTGGCCTCCCTGAGAGGGGGTAGTGGCGGTTAGGAGATGGATTTGATGGGGTTCGTGGAGTTGTGCGTACGGAAACAGGAGACTTGTCGCTGTCTCCAGAAGAAGAAGAAGAGCAAGCGTTTGCAGAAGGGGTAAAATTGTTTTCGTTGGGCAGGGTCAATTTTTCGTCGGGCGGGGTCGGTAGTAGCCACGGTTGCGTTTGCATCCACTTATCAATACTTTGTTTGAGATTCTCCAGTTCGTCTCTCTTTTTGGGGTCATCAAAGCAGCAGCAGCCATGAGTGGCTCGGATCTCTCCGTTGAGTAGGGTAACCGCTATTTTAGAAAAAAAACTTGTTGCTTGTGCTCCATTTGTTGGATGCATGGCAGGGACGTGCTGCACCGTTGCTGTATATAGTTCCGAAATGGATAAGGCTTTCTCTTGGCTTTGTGTTACCGTGAAGTGCTCTTTATTCTGAGTGGGGCTTGTACAATGGCAGACATATAGTCGAGATCCCTGGTTCGTTAAATTAAATGTCCTGGCGGATATGTTTAAAGCTTGAAATAAACTTGTGTATGGAGAAGGGCCCATTAGTGATTTAATTTAAATAGTTGGTTTTGTTTGCTTCCTATGGTATAAAATATACGTTTAAAATGCAATTA
>JAFITR010000151.1 GCA_017116025.1 Simkania negevensis | reverse complement strand
CCCGCCTGATTTGTTAGATCATCTTATTAAGAAACATGGGGAAAGGGGGAGTGTTAAATTTGCTTATTATGAGCTGTTCGATTCCAGCGAGTTGGTACGACAAGCTTGCAACAAAGAGTACAAAAACTTTTTTGCTCTCTTCGATCTTCTTCTTCAGGATCCCGCAAATTCAGGTGTCGATGGTCAAAGGAGTGTTGCTCGTTATTTTTTAGCCAGAAAGAAGCAGGAGCAAAAACAGGAGCGGCCGTCTAAAGGTAAATCGTATGACGACTTTTTAAACGCTGCTCTTATTTATTATAAAGAGAGAGGTTTCCCTGATTTTGTTGTTGATGCCCTCAAGGAACGTTTGAGTGAAGTTGAAAAAAAACTCGGCAAATATTCTGCCGCTGCTACTTTGCCTAAATCCTTGGAACAGGAGATTGATTCACTACGACTTTTTGTTGATTCAATTCGACAAGAAGAAAAGAGGTCAGCTAAGAGAGCCGAAGTCGCTTCTTTAATGGCCTCATTGAATGCGTTGATTATATGGAATGAGTGTTCAAAAGAAACTCTTCCTAAACAACAGAAGATTTTAAATGAGCGCCTCGCTTCCCTCGATGTGCGAACTGCAATAGGTGCTAAAGCTGCTGCTGCGCTTGTTGTCTTTTGTTATAAACAGAAGCCCGCTATTTCCCGCCCAGAAGGTAAGCAGTTGATCTCTTTGGCTGCTAAACATGAGGCCTTGACACATTCAGAAATCGTTGCTTTGTCTCTTGCTAAGGCCGAGATTCAGGATGGCGATATTCTTTTAGAGACTGTAGCAATTCTCTCAAGCAAAATAACGAGCGGATATTTCGTGGAACAGTATCATCTGCTTCAACCATGTTCCGTAGTTGTCAAAAAAGTCTGTGAGTCTCTTTTAAACTCTCCTTCGCCAGAACAACTGCAACCCTTCTCTGCCTGGATAGAGAAAGTTGTCTCCGTTCATTCCAGTGACTTTGGCTCCCCTCTTATATTAAACGCCTTGTTTGCTTGCGTTTGTGTACGTAAACAACACATCAAAAATGACGCGCAAGCAAAAACAAATAACGGTCACGATCTAACCCCAAAAGAGGTGGCACTCTGTCAAGGGTTTGATAAGGGTGCGTTTGCGGATTTGATCCATAGCCAGACAGAAAGACAACAAGAATGGACAGATGAAAAAATAGCTGCCGTCGACGATCTTTTTGGCGTGTTTAGTAAAAGCTTGTCAAAATCATCGTCCTTTGTCCAAAAGTGTGATGTAGTTATCACTGCTTTCTGCTTGTTTCTTAAGATTATTCGACAACGTAATGTAAATGAAACTCAAGAAAAAGATCTATTAAAACTTGGAAATAGTATTAATACTATATTTAGCGCTATTTCTCCGCAAAAGATTCCGCCTGAACAAGTTGAGGCACGTAAATTTTTTGAATGTTTAACAGGTTTTCTTGCGTTTGCAAAACACAACCCAGCCGTTTTGAGCCAACCCCTTGCTGCCATGATTGTGGTCCTTGTCAATGATTGTTTTCCCGAAACGGCTGATCAAACCAACTCTCTGGTCGACTCTCTTCGGCAGAACTCTAATTCCACATGTTCTTTGGTAAGCGATTTAATGGATCTATGCTTTGTTAAATTGTGGAAACCATCTGATATACAAGATATTAGCAGCGATTTTGATGAGTATTATTGTTTCGTTCCCGGGCTTCTTATGACTAGGCTGTTCACTCTATTACCAGTCGATAACCCGCGCAATACGCGTCAAATTACTTCCATGAAGCCGTATGCAAGGAAATTCAGTGCAGGACTAGAGAGGTCTATGTCTGAATGTGCTGATCTCAAACTATCGACCCTGTCAGAAGAAGGGCAAGAGATTATCGGTTTTGACCTTGTTTTGCAATCTTGGAAAACAATGCTAGTTTTTAGATATGCGTTAGCTAGAATAAATAACGAAAGAGGAGACTCTCTCACTCGCATCCTGCAATTGCACAAAGATTTGGTTCGTTTCACTGTTCAACTATTTAATAAATGTTTGGAACAAAAATCAAAAGAGAGATTGAGGACGGCCGAAGTACTTTCCTTGTTTTGGGAGTATTTTTGTTGCAATTCCCTTTCGGAAGAAAGCAACAATTCGCTCTTTTCAGAAGATGAAAAAGCAACACTATACGCTGATCTATGTAGCCTTTTGCCAAGACAAAGCAGTTTTTCGGGTTTCCGGGTTTTACACTCTCTTTTCGCTGCCTATTATAGAAGAAAACAACCCGATAGCTTCCTCTACCTTTTTAAAAAAAGTTTAAATAACGACCTGGAAAAGACTCCGCAGGAAGAGCTGGACAAGCTTTTTAGTGAATATTTCCGATTTCTTGTTTGTATTTTTTATAAATACCCAGATCTATCTGAGGATAAGGACTATCAAAATGCCACAACATTTTTTTGCGAGAGATTTATTGCAAAGAAGATTGAGTTAGATACTCTTTTTCCTGCCTCTTCTCATACGATGGACCTCGCTGCGGAGTCTCCCCCGCTGCTTCTCAAGGAATTGAAGCTTCGTTACAGAGACTATGGCACATTCGAGGAGATGAGTGACGATAGGAAGGCAGCAGTTTCTCAAATGAGAGCATATTTTTATGCGTTTTTTAACCAGATGTGCTCTAAAGCTTGTCTGCAACTTATTGTAAACAAATGTGGATCGTCGTCTTCTACATCGGAATTCGTTTTTGACGAGGAGTATCGACAACAACTCGTTGTTGTTCTAGCACAATTTAAAAAAAGGATGATCAAACATCTCGCTTGTCAGAATCGAATCAACAGCTTTACTGTACATAGATTTCAGATTAGGTGTCCTTTGTTTTTAATTTGTATAAATGTCTCTGTAGAATTAGAAAGCTCCCTGGAGGCGATTCGATCCCTTCGAAA
>JAFITR010000150.1 GCA_017116025.1 Simkania negevensis | reverse complement strand
AGGGACCTCTCTCTCATATCCTAAAATGGAATAGGAAGCAGTTGAAAGGAGAAGATATCGTCCATCTTTAGCGCTAAAACCAATCCAGCGCGCTCCAAGGACACGTCCAAAATGGCCGCTTGTAAAAACGGCGATATCTCCTTTGCATGACCGGCAGCGTGCGAAAAACCGGTCGGCGCGGGCAGCGACTTCCTGCTCAGACTCTCCTCCAGGGGCTCCGTGAGTGAAAATTGTCCAGTCGGGAACGGTTTGGCGTATCTCCTTCGTCGTCTTTCCCTCGTAGTCTCCGTAATCCCATTCTACCAAATCATCAGTATACTCTGCCTGTTCGGCTAGCCCGGCAAAAGCGCAGGTCTGCCTGACGCGCTGAAGAGGGCTAGAGAAGACCTTCTCAAAGGTATTGCCACGCAGGCGTTTCGTTAAGGCCTGCGCTTCCTCCTCGCCCCTTTTTGTCAAAGACAAATCGGTATGACTCGTGTGTTGTAACGTCTTTGTCCAAGCTGTTTCGCCATGCCTAAGTAAAAAAATTCTCATCAATTGATCCCCCTCCAGCTATCTTAATATACATTTTGATCCTGCATATCCTCTACATACAGTAATTTTTTTTTAATTTGTAGAATACCTTTTGTCTTGAATTTGTTATCTTGCCGAATCAGGGAAAAAAGGATCAGTTATGAGAGAGGATAAATGGTAAAATCAATTCGTTACTTCTTAATATTTGATCTTTTTTTAGTGATGAATTTTTCGGGGTTTCTTTTTGCAAAGGAAGTTACATACGACATCGATATTGATTACAAAACGGTCAACTACACTGGAAAAGATGTGCAGGCACTGAGCATTGGAGGCGGTATACCAGGCCCCACAATAGAGGCGACTCTTGGAGATACCTTACGCGTTACCTTCAATAATAAAATGGATGAGGAGACCTCGATTCATTGGCATGGAGTCCTTTTGCCCAATGATCAAGATGGTGTTCCTCATTTAACAACGAAGCCTATCCCTCCTCACAGCTCTTTTACGTATGAATATCCCATTATCCATTCTGGAACGTATTGGTATCACTCCCATACAGGTTTACAGGAGCAGAAGGGGATGTACGGCTCTCTTGTTTTTCACCCGAAAGAGGAAATCAAGGAGTACGATCATGAGTTTGTTCTCGTTTTCTCCGACTGGACGGATGAGAATCCTCATCGAGTGCTTTCCAATCTGAAGAGAGACGGCGACTATTATGCTTTGAAAAAGGATGCGGTACAGTCGTGGTGGAGGGTTCTCTCAAAGGGATCCCAAGGAATCAAAAATCGGCTTCGGGGATCTTGGACTCGCATGGGGCCAATGGATCTCTCAGATGTGGGATATGATCTCTTTCTTGTTAACGGGCAAAAAAAAATTGATTTTAGCCAAGTTAAAAAAGGGCAGAAGGTCAAGCTACGAATGATCAATGCCGCTGCCTCCAGCTATTTTTTTGTGCAGTTCTCTGGGAGCCCCATCACTGTGATCGCTGCCGATGGTGTTGATGTCGCTCCTATTCAAGTGCCAAAGCTGCGTATGGCCATAGCAGAGACCTACGATGTCATTATTTCTCTTCCAAATGAAAAGTCCTATGAGCTTCGAGCAAGTTCAGAAGATGGAACGGGGTTTTCCTCAGCTTTTTTCGGGAAAGGGGAGGCTGTTCATGCTCCAATGTTAATGAAGCCCGATCTCATTTTAATGAATCATGAGAATCATGGAAGCGGTCATGAAATGGCTATGCAAGGGATGGATATGTCGGGTCATGAGCATCATCATGGAGAGATGATGCAAAATAGAGAAATGATGGAATATGACCGTTTGCGCTCTTTAACCCCTACAACATTACCAGAAAATCGCCCTTGGAGAGAAATTCCTCTCCGAGCGACAGGATTTATGGAGCGCTTTGCCTGGAGCTTTGATGGTAAGCCCTTGTCAGAAGCTGATAAGATCCTTATCCGTAAAGGAGAAAATGTTCGTTTCATCCTAAAGAATGAAACAATGATGCATCACCCAATTCACCTCCATGGTCACTTTTTTCGTGTGCTAAATGGGAGAGGTGAGTACGCCCCCCTCAAACACACAGTCAATCTCCCTCCTATGGATTCTTTGACAATTGAATTTCAAGCCGATGAAGAAAAAGATTGGTTTTTTCATTGTCATAATCTTTATCACATGGCGGCAGGAATGGCCCGTGTCGTCGGGTATGATAGAACATCGCAATTTAACAAGAACCTCTTGTCTAAAATCGAACATGATACAATCTGGTATCACCTTGCAGATGTCGGCTTCCAGTCGAATATGGTCAATGGTAGAGTCCAGACGTCCAATACGCGAAATACCTTTGAATTGGAGTTTGACCATAACTACGATGATCAATATGAGGTGGAAGCTCTCTATGAGAGACGCCTTACACGCTTCCTAGGGATCTACGGAGGGGGAAAGTTTGAAAAAGAGAAAGAGAATGAAAATAGCGGTATCTTCGGTATTCACTACATGCTTCCTATGCTTATCGAAGCTGATCTTCGAGTCAATACAGATGGGAATCTTCGCTTCGGTCTCGGTAGCTCCTTGCAGTTGACGAGTCGTTTGAATCTCGGATGGAGCTGGAATACGAATGATGAATACCGCTTCACATTGGCTTATGAGGTCACAAAACAACTCGTCCTCATCGCAAACTATGATTCCAATTACCAGGGCGGTGCCGGTATAGAGATGAGATTTTAAAATTACGGAAGAAAAGACAAACGCGAAGATTAACAAGGCAACGGAAGAAAACATAAACCCTCTTCGCTTTCTTCGCGTTTATATTCATCGCCTGTTTAAGAGAAGCGCAAAGACAAGCTGAAGTAAACGTTAGATAATGCTATTATCTTTAGTATGAAAATAACAAGAAAGAGATCGATATGCTTCTCTAAGAACGCG
>JAFITR010000015.1 GCA_017116025.1 Simkania negevensis | reverse complement strand
TCTTTACAATGAAATAATTCCGAAACAAGCAAATCAAAAATTGAATGTTTTGTTCATACAGGATATAATAACTATTGTGGTCGAATGCGTATTAACCTTAATTGAGGGGGTCTATGGAGGAGCATTCTGAGGGTTCTGATGAGGACGGTCCTTTGCATACTGAGGAGAGCAGGCCTTTTAACTGGAGGTCAAAGCTGGCTAACAAGGGTGCTTTTAAAAGAATGTGGGGGCGTTGGATGCAGAGGGTGCGCAATTTTTTACATTCGAATCAGTGTGTGAAGAGATTTTCTCTTTACAGCTATCGCTATCCATCGAATGCTGTCTACACTGTTGTTATTATTGCCAGTTTGCTGCTCTGCTTGATCAGTTTTTGGGCAGGGACAGGCCTTCTAGGTTTTGCTACGGGCGTCTATTTTGCTTTTTTGATTGTCAGTTATTTGGTTGGGATAGGGCGTTATATTGAGGCGTTTGGCTACCTTAATACTTTGTTGCTTTTTGCGATCACTGTTTGCTTCTTCGTTGCCACGCCGGCTTTTTTTGTTGCCTTGGCGGCGGGGGTAGGATTGCGCTACTTGTATCGTTATTTGTTTGAACGTACTAGATAAACTTAAGAGGGGGGTGATGATGTTACACGCTGCTGTTGAGGAGATTGCCACCCATTTTAAGGAAAGGTTAGAAGAGCAAGGTGTTGATTATTTTGAAGCACACTCCTTGCATCTCCTCTTTCATGAGGCGCTGTGCGAGGTGCTGGAACTCACGTCGTGGGATCCGAAGTCGCGTGAGCAGGACCTTGTTTTGTTGCAGGAGAAATTTGAAGACAAACTGAAGAAATTGTTGGTGTATCGTCCTCAATATGTGCCGATCGACACGATTGAAGCAGCCGTGGAGGTTTTAGAACGCTTTCTTCCCGATCTTTCCGATGAGGTGGAGATGCTTAGAAATGTCTTTTTTACTCACCCCGCTGCTGTCCATGAACCTCTCCCTGGCGAGCGTGCGTATGGGAAGGAGATGTAAATGCAAAAGCGTGAGGTTAACGAGACGACGGGAGGTCAGAGGTTCCCGCTGGAATTTTTATCACAGATAGCACATTGATAGTCAAAAGGTTGCTTCACAGGGAGTTGCTGGCAGGAGGTTCACCTCAGCGGATTTTGTGTTGAACGGAGTAGAGGTTGTAATTTTTTAATATGACTTGTTTGCCCATCCGCTCTTTCCAGTTGATGACGATGGGGCTGACGAGGTTTGCGGTGATGCCGCGTTCTTTGTTGTTTTTCATGTTGACGATACTGAGGATAAGGACATCTTCGACGCTTTTGATTTTTAGCTGTTCGACGTCCTCTTCGGAGATGTCGGGGAGATATTGGTCATAGATGAGGAAGGGGTCGATGGTGATGAATGCAAGGGTTTCTGGCTTGACAGCCTGTAGCCAGATGAAGGGAGCTTCTTCTTCATTGCTGATAAGGACGAATTCTTGAATCTCCTCAAAAGCGGGGATACCTTCGGGGAAATGGATGCTTTTGCTGTAGTGAAAAATTTTCCCTTCTTCTAGGTTAGACTGCATTTGCGTTTGCAACGGTTGCATCTCTCTTTCTCCCTTATGGATTTCAATTTTTATTCTAAATATATCTTAGCAATCCGAGCTGTAAAATACGTCCTCCGGAGGCGAGGGCGGCTTCGTAGACGTTTTGGACGTTATTGAGCTCAAGGATTAGTTTTGCTGTATCGGCATTTTCTATTTCGGCGAGGAAGCTTTCGATATCGGCATTTTCTTTGATGATGCGTTCTCTGTCGAGGGCGAGGGATTCCTGTGTCCCGCCAATGCGTACTTGTGCTGAGATGAAGCTGTTTTGGACTTTCTTGATATCGTCCAAAGCACCTCCTTGATTTGATATGCCGATGACGTCGTTGTTGAGGAGTTTGTCGCGTAGTTCAATGATTGTTTTGAATGCGTTGGCTCCTGTGTTGGTATCGATGAAGCTTCCTGATGCGCCAGGCCTGCCTGCGTTGGAGCCGACGATATTCAAGGGCAGGGTGTTGGTTTCTCTTGTCTGCAGTCTGCGTACTTCGCTATCGCCTTGGTAGAAGACGCCGGAGATACGTCCTGTGTTGGGATCGCTTTTTACTTGGAATGCGGGTGTATCGGTCCTGTTGCCGGCAAAGAGATATCGTCCTCCGCTTGTTGAATTACCTGTTTGTACGAGGTGTTGTAGGAGTTGCTCGAGCTCTTCAGCCATAGCAGTGAGGTCTTGTGCGTTTTTTGTCCCATCGGCGGCGGAGATAGCGATTTCGTTGACGCGTTGCCAGGTGGAGATTGCATCGTCGAGAGAGGCGGAGGTGAGGTTTGTCCATACGTCACCGGCAATGGCTACGTTTTCAAACTCTTCATTGCGGTTTAGTTGGTCTTTGAATCCCATGACCTGTGCTGTTCCTACAGGATCGTCAGAAGGTTTTAATATCCGTTTGTTTGACGAAATCTGATCGAAGAGTTCTCCCTGCCTGGCGAGCTGGCTGGAGATATTCCTCAAGATGATGTTCATCAGCTGGTTGTTTCCTATCCGTCCTATGTTTCCCATAATATCTGCATCCTATCCTTGATACTTTTTATAACTTCAATAGTTCTTGGACCATTTGGTCAAATGTGGCGAACATCCGTGCATTGGATTCGAAGACTCGTTGGAAGAGGATCATTTGTGCGAGTTCTTCGTCGAGATTGACTCCGGAGATGTTGTCTCTTTCGCTGGCAAAGTTGTCTAGCAGGGTCTGTTCATTCTCTGCGAGTTTTGTTGCTTCCTGTACGCCTGTCCCTATTTCTCCGATGATATTTTCGTATGTTTCGTTGAGGGTGAATTGTCCACTGCTGGAGACGTTGCTGTATTGCAGGTCGATCATAGCAAGAGCCATGCCGTTATTACTTTCGGCGAGCTTATGTGCAGCGTTCAGTTTTGCGGGGGTGGAGATTTTTGCGTCTACGGCGATATCGATGGCGTTTGCTCCGCTGAAGAAAGTGTTAAATTGTAGTGTAGCGAAGAAGTCCATGTTGTCTGCTAAGCCGTTGTAGGTTGTTGGCGAGGTATCGGCAGCTACTGCTGGGTATTGGTATGTGTTTGCAAAAGATAAGCGTGTGAAGTTTGTTGTCCCTGTGCTGGGCAGGGCAAAGTTGCCGTCGGTGTCGGTGGTAGCGGTGCTTGTCAGCTCAAGCCGACTACTGCTGTTGACGCTGATGCTGATGCCCCAGTTTGTTGTGCGGGCATTGATTTTTGCCATGATGTCGTTGATGGAATCGTCGGTGCTAACGTTGACAACGAGCTGTTGGATATGGATACCGTCGGTTTTCCCTGTTGATTCGGTTACCGTCTCGAAGACGTTGATTGTAAAGCTGCCTGACAAATTGAGGTCCGTTGATAGGGCTATGGCAGAGCTTGCTACTTCAAGTTTTTGTTGTATTTGGTCGATGGTTAAGGAGCCGGTGAGGGTGGGTGCTGCTAGTGCGCTGTTTTGGCTCTTTGCCGTAGCGTTGAGCCCTACGAAGTCGAGGAATCCGCTGGTGTCATAGCCTCCTGTGTTGTTGCTGATGGCGAAAGAGGCGACGTTTGAGAGTGCTGATGCTGCTGTGTCGACTTCGAGTTGCAGCTTGCCATCGTTTGTCAAGTCGGAGAGCAGCGAAGCGCGCAGTCCGATGATGCTGTTGAGTTTTTCTTTGATGTCGAAGAGGGAGTCGTTGCTGTCGACGACGACACCTTGTGCAGCGATGAGGTTGTCTGAGGAGTCGTAGAAGGAGAGATGCAAAGAGCCGGTTGATCCACTACTGAGGATAGTGAGTGTCTCGGTTTGGCTGGTGACTTTGAAGGCAGTGTAGCCTAGGTTACTTTCGAGTGTAGTAAGGGGGTCTAAGGCAACGCCATTAGCGTATACTTTATTCACCTCAGTAAGGAGGAGAGTGGCGAAGTCGTCGAGGTCTTTTTGTTGGGCAAGGATTTCAATATCTCTGATATCGAGAAGGCCGGCAATGGAGCCGGCGGTAGCTTCTACTTTGTTATCACCAAATTCCCAGATGAGCTGAAGCTTGCTCGTGTCAAGAGGGTCGTTGCGAGACAAAAGCTTTTGTGGCGAGTCTTCGTATACCACCGGCTCCTGGCCGACGAAGAGGTTGACCATCCCATTCTTTGCATCGGAATAGGTGACGTTGATTTTCTCTGTGATGTCGTCTAAGAGGGCATCGCGTGTGTCGCGTAGGTCATTGGCTTGCGCCATCCTCCCTGCTTCGAGGATAAAAATCTCCTGGTTGAGCTGGGCAAACTCTTTTGTCATGGCGTTGAGCTCGTTGAGCTCGATAGAGATTGCTTGGTCGAGGTCGTTGAGGAAGTTGTCAAGGCGTCCTTTGGTGTCGTTGATGAGATCGGCAAGGTTGTTTGCGCGTGAGAGGACGTTGGAACGCGTGGCGATACTGTCAGGGCCGACGGCAAGCTCAGACCATGCTTCCCAAAAATCTGACAGTGCATTATTAATACCGGAATCTGAAGGTTCGTTATAGATGGATTGGATTCTTTCTAGCCATTTTGTTTTGATGGAGAATTTCCCACTTGCCGACGAGGTATTACGTAGCTGCTCGTCGAGGAGGAGGTCTCTGATACGTAGAATCTTTTCTACCTCGACACCTTGTCCGACGAAGCTTGATCCATCCCATATTGATCCTAGGCCGCTGACGACGGCTTTTTGGCGTGTATAGTCTTCATTGGCGGCATTAGCAATGTTGTTACTAGTGACCTCAAGCTGTTTCCTTGTTGCTAGGATGCCGCTACGGCTTATGCGCATCCCGTCAAAAATCCCTGGCATGTCCTTATACCTCGTGATTGATCACTGTTATCGTTTTCTTCTTCTGCGTCTGCACACTCCCTGACCCTGTGTAGGTTGGGTATTGTTCACCTTTGCATAGTTCAGCGACGAGTTCTTTTGTCTGTCCAATTTTAGCTTTGAGAAGGTACTGGTTGCGTTCGGCTTGGGTCTGGATCTTTTCCAAAAGGAAAACAACTTTGTCTCGGCAGGAGAGGATTTCGTTCTCTCCCCCTTCTCCCTTTTCTATAAGGGCATTGGTAAGAGCGTTATTTTTGAACAGCTCTTCTTTATCGGTGTCGATACCCAGTTGTTTTAGAAGTCTGTGGACGAGTTCTACGCGCCTCTCTTTTACCACAGTGACTTTGTACATTAGCGGTTCTCGTTCTTTTACAGTTTTTCTTACGGCCTCGATATCGCTGTGCATGATTGCTTGTTGCTCTTCGCAAACGTTATCAAAGAACTTGCGCAACAGCATCTCTTCGCAGTTGAATAGGTTGAGGAGTTCTTTTTCTGCTTTCTCCATCTTCTCTTCCCCTTTCAGTGTGTTGCATGCTCCTTCAGAGCATATTTTGTTTAGGCTATAGCTCTCTGCACGGCCTTCGGCTGGCTCATTCTTTCAAGAGTCCTAGGAGCGGCACTGCATGTTGCGTGCCATTATCCTTCCCCAGACTTGCCTCTTCTTTTTCGAGGATACTGGCGATACCGAGGTATCCTTTTTGTCCCATGACGTTGGCCATCTCGTCGTCCATCATCTCTTTGTACTGCTTGCTTGCCATGCTATCGAATAAGCCATCGTCTAGAGAGGAGTTACGCGCCTCTTTAAAGAGTATGCGATAGAGGATTGCTTCGAACAGTGCGCCTACTTTCTTCGGGTCTGCTGCTTCTTTGGCGTCCAATGTGCCGCCGACGTAGTAGCTTTTTATCGGCTGTTGGGCAGCTGGCATGGCAAAGGATATGTCCATCTTTGGTCTCCTATCGTGGGATGATGATGATATCTGCCTGGATCATTCCCGCTTTGTGCATAGCGGTGAAGACGCTGATGATGCTGGTAGGCGTAAGTTTGAGTGCGTTAAGCGTCTCTTGTACCTTTCTCAAGTCTGTTCCTGCTGGTACAGAGAGGAAGCTTGCTTTGTCTTCTGCTACTTCCAGCTTGGGTTGGTCGATGAAGCTTGTCTCTCCTTCAAACAGCCCTTGGCGTAATACTGGGGTGATGTCGGAAGAAACGGTAACGGTAAGCCCTGCTACGGCGATGGAGCCTGGAGACATCTTCACCCCTTCTGTCATCGCGATGGTACCAGAACCTTGGTCGATGGTGATGATTGCGCGATTGGAAATGTTTACCGGTAGAGCGCCGATATCAGCGATGAGGTTGGTGACTAGGCCTGGTTCTTGTTCAAAGACGGCGGATACGCGTAGCTTCACCGTTGACGCATTGATAGGGATAGCATGGATGTCAAAGCGGTCCATGTATCTGTTGATAGCCCCGGAGATGTTGGTCGCCGTGCGGTTGTCGGGGTATTTGATAAAGAAGGTTATCTCTCCGTTGTTGATGCGTTCTGTAGGGATTTCGCGTGTTAGCTCTCCCCCGTCAAGAACATAGCCCATTGTTGGATGGCCGATGGTGACTGAGGCAGGCCCTCCAATAGCGCCGGGTGCTGATTGTGCTTCAAAATAGCGCGCTCCCAGGGCAAGCGCTCCTGAGGCGACAGCATACACCTCGTCACTCCCCAAAGGACTTAACGACGATCCTTCTAAAAAACCGTTCTGCAGCGATTTGGCATCACCGATCGACTTGACAGCGACGTCAAAGCGCCTATCGTGTGGACTCACTTCTGCTGAGATAGAGACAAGAGCGACGTTCTTCTCTTTTAACTCTTTATCTGCGATGCGAATGCCTTGGTTCTCTGCCACTTTAAGCAGCAGTTTTTTTGCCGCTGGTGAGGAGTCACCCGTCCTGTTGAGGCCGCTGACGACGCCAAAGCCTGTCAGCTTGACGCTTTCTTCGCCGACGACATCGACCAGATTGCGGATTTTCACCTTACGCCCAGGGGCAGGCCTTCCAATGAATCCCTTCATCATCTCGTTGTACTGCACCACATTTTCTTGAGAAAGGAGGGATGCAAGTGGTCCTTCACCATTCACTGAGAGAGGGGTGAGCAATAGCACGGCTATTGTTACTTGTAAAAATCTTCCTGTTGTCATCGTTCGCCTCCGTGCTAAAAGAAGATGGATCTTAAGATTTTAGAAAACCAGCCTGGCTCAAGATCGCGTACGATCACTTCGTCATCGATTTCGACAAAGGCGTCGGCGATCAGGCTCGAGTCAATGGTGTTGTCATCATCGATGTCCGTTTTGCGTATCGTGCCGCTGATAAAGAGCTCTTTTTTCTTTCCATTGATGTTGACATGGCGCCCTCCTCGTATAACGAAAAGGTCGTCAGAAACTTTTTCCGTGATCCGTACCTGGAGCTTGGTCTGGAAGGTGTGGTCGGAAGCGATGGAGGCAGATGAGCTAAACTTGTCTTTCGAATCGAACCCCACGCCGGGTGTTGTTCCAGTTCCCATGGTATCGTCAAAACCATTCTTGATCTTGAAGTGGGGAAAGAAGAGCTTCTTTATTGTCCACGTTAGTTCGTCTTGTTTTGTGATGTCGTTCTTCCCTGTGTTCGTTGTAGATACTTGTTCGTTAACGACGATGGTCAGCAAGTCGCCGACCTTATGTGCTACATTAGCAGCAAAAGGGGAGGTTTCTATCTGATAGAGACGCCCTCCGTAGCTTGCTTCTACTGCAGCAAAAGATAGAGAGAGAGCAATCCCGAGAGCGATCGCTTTGATTCCTTTCATTGTGGACACCTTTTGTTATAAATCACCGCTGACCTTAGTGGTTATTTCTGCTAGCGAATCTTCAGCATTGCAACCCCTTCTCCAATGACACGGGCATGTAGGGTCTCCCTGCGATTCACCGGGTTTTTGAAAAGGATCATCTCCCCTTTTCTTCCTGGTTCAAGAGCCTTTGCTCCTATGATGCTCATCTTGATTGAGCCATTGACGATTATAATCCTGTTGAACGAGCCGCGTTCGATCATGATGGGTGGTTCGATATCGCGTGCTTGGATAAGGTCACCTACCCGGAAGTTTCTCTTCGCTTCCATCTCTATCGCAGAAGAGAGGTTAACAAGTTCCATGCCATTTGAGCGTGTGACCTCTGAACGGCGTAGCTCAACACTAGCGGCATCAATCTTTTCTCCACGCAAGATGGGCCTGGTAGCGACAATGACCTCTCTAAAAAGTGCGATGTTGAGACGTACGTGTGTCGTTGTCATCACTCGCTCTTTGATACGAGCTTCCACCCCTACTCTCAACGACCCTACAAGCTGTGACCTGCCAGTGTTGATGGAAAAAGTAACTTCTGCCCCGGCAGGAATTTCCCACCTGCGGACACTTTTCTCTATAGACGCTTCTGCTTCGATCCCTTCTGCAGTAAACTGCTCTTTGACCCAATTGAGCACGATCGTCCTGATCTCTTCGCTGTTGACCGTGCGCGTTTCTGTTTCGATGATCGACTGGTTACCGAGGATCTCAATGTTGGACAAACCCTGTTGTTCGATCAATGAGCGGATCTTATAGGCCGAGACGCTACGTGGAACGCCCAGATTAGGAGCATCGGCGACTTTGACCTTCTCCAGCTTGTCTCGCAGAATGAGATCGAATGTCTCTATGTTGGCGATATCTCTAAGGTGAACAGTAGGTGCTTCGACAGCAATCGTGTCAATGAGACGTACCTGGGCAGCAGGTGCTGCGCTGATGCCGCCTATCCAACACGTCGTACAGAAAAAAATAAACGCTTTTGCTGTCCAATGCATCTTGGCTATATCTCCTAATTTAAACCGTTACCTTGCGATCTGGTTCGCTGTTGCTAACATCTCGTCGGCTGTCTTTATCGCCTTAGAGTTGATCTCATACGCCCTTTGAGAAGTAATGAGGTTCACCATTTCTTGGACGATAGAGACGTTGGAATTTTCCAAAAACCGCTGTTGGATCGTTCCCGCTCCTATAAAGCCTGGATCAGCGAAAATGGCCTCACCTGAAGCAGGGGATATTTGGTAGAGGTTGCCTCCGCGGGCGGATAATCCTGCAGGGTTGACAAAGAGTGCCAGCTGTAGCTGTCCAAGGGTGTTTTCTGTTCCTGTTTCATCTATGTAGGCCACCTGCCCTGTCGGACTGAAGTTGACAGCACGTGCATTGGAAGGCACTGTTCCTAGGTTTTGTAGAACGTAGCCCTCTGATGTGACGATCTCCCCCGCATTGGAAAGGTTAAAAGCGCCGTCGCGTGTATAGTACGTCTCACCGTCAGCTCCCGTGATAGGAATGAAACCCTTGCCCGCTATGGCAATATCGAGGTCGCGGTCTGTACGCGTCAAAGAGCCGTCTGTAAACTCCTTCGTAATAGCAGCGAGTTTAGACCCCACACCGACCTGCTGGCCTACAGGGTGTTGAGTGTCGGGACCCGTCGATTCACCCGCAGCCTTTAGCGTCTGGTAAAGCAGGTCCTGAAAGCCCGCTCTGCTCTTTTTAAAGCCCGTGGTATTGACGTTGGCAAGGTTGTTCGAAATCACATCGATGTTCGTCATCTGGGCGTTCATGCCCGTTGCCGCTGTCCATAACGCTCTGATCATCTCATCCTCCTTGACTATGCGCCTTGACGCACGATTTGAAATAGTTTTTGCAGCCCAGTAACTTGCAGCCTCATCGCTTGTACGTTCGATGTTGCTGCTTTAGAAACGTTGATCAAGCTGATCATCTCGTTGATCACCTTGACGTTTGACCCCTCTTGTGCACCTTGAGTGACAAGATGGGTAACACCACCTTCGCCAGGAACAATGCGCTCCGGATTGAACTCTCTGGCAAGCTCTGGCGGTACTTGATAAAGGGAATTCCCTAGACGCATCAGTGACTGTAGATTTGAATTTTGTTTGATCAGAGGGTTTTGGCTCTTGTCGAAGCGATAGAGAGGCAGAGTGCCGATAACGAGCTTCCCTTGCTGGACGATCCCTTCGGGAGTTATGTTGAGCTCACCTGCCAAAGGATCGATCTCGATCGGCTGGTCGTTATCACCTAAAATAATGCTCCCTGCTGCCGTGAGTATTGAAGGTGAGTCGGGGTTGGAAGGGTTCAACAGCCCTATCCCCAAGCTCCCGTTGCGTGTCCAGGAGATCGTAGGGTCGTTCACATCCCTCTTTACTTTGAAAAAGGCATTCTCTAAATTTGTGTTGATCGACAGGTCCATCGGATTGCCAGTGGACACCATCGGACCCTTCGCCCCCATATCCTGAAACACCCCTTCTCGCTCCACTCCGTAAAACGAAGGCAGACGTTTCTTAACCGATGGATCAATCCGCCAGGTATCATCCTCCTCCAGACGCGTGCGAAATACCATCACGTTGCGCTTGAACGCCGTAGTGTTCGCATTGGCAAGGTTGTTCGACGTAACAGCAAGCTTCTGCTCGTTGTAATATGCACCCGATACACCCGTATAAAATCCTACAAGCATCCCATCACTCCACGTTGCTTCTTAGTTGCAAACGAAAGTAATGCGAAAGACGTGCCAATAAAAAATTTAGTGAACAGAGCCATTAGCTACGAGGTATGGCTGGTGCCAGCGGACTTTGTGAAGTAGAAACGAAAGGGAGAAAAAGGAGGAGAAAGAGAGCAAAAAAGGCCTTTTTTGAATAAATAACTACTATATTGTTTATATTTTTTTATCTATAATAGAGTGGTGGCGGAAGGCGAAGAGGGGTTCAAAACAATGGATTTTGGGAGATTATCCGATTCTTTTAGAGAGCTTGAATCTGCTCATGCAGCGAAAGAGTCACACAACTACTACGTCGATCGTGAAGGAGCCTTAAAGAAGAAAGGTTGGTTTGAGCGGTTCACGTTGTGGTTCAAAGGTCATCCGGATGAAAATACGGGTTGTAGACAGCTGGCCGTTGTTCTGTTTACCAAGCTTCAATTGCAGTATCAGAGCGAGCGTTCTTCTTCAAAAGAGACCTTTCAGAACTTTTTATCGAAGCAGATTACTTTTGCTCGTCTTGATCAGCAGCAAGTTGGGCGTCTTTTGCGGGTTGCAAAGGGTGTGTTGGCTTCCCAAGAACGTCCGCCGGATCTTGTTCCAAAGTTTCATGAGCAGTTCAGAAACGCGTTAAGCGCAAGACAGCAGGAGCAAGTGGCTGTGTGTGAGTTTCTTAAGGAAGGTCCATTCAAGCAGTCGAGTCTTTCGCTAGAGAATCTAAGAGCAAGGCTAATGTTTTTAGAGAAGAAGGATCGGTTACTTGCACCATCGATGATTTCTGAAAAAAGCAAGGAAGATTTGCAGAAACGATGCGGCTTGTCCGATGAGCAAATGGAAATTCTGGAAGAAAAATTTGCTGGGCTTCAGCATAATATTGGCGATGTTAAATCAAAAATAGAGGTAAAAGAATCTGAAAAGGCATCGCAAAGTGGTGGTGTAGAACAACCGAAGGCGACATATAGTGAGGGTGCTATGGTTCATAGAAAAGCGTGGTATAACCAGCGTCTTCAGTCTGAGAGTGCTCCATATTTTGCGGAAAGAGTCGACGCCATAATAAGAGATACGGGGGTGTCTAAGAAAGAGGCCAATGAGGAGGCGTTGGACCGTGGTGATGTAGAGACAATGAAGGTAGCATATGATAAGACGCAACCTTTGTTGACGGGAAATCTCTCTTCTAAAGATGCTAAGAAGAACTCGATCGCGGAACCCTCCATGAAATTGCAAACGAAGATCGCTGAGGAATACCAAGGTCAGTTAGTCGGTATGTTAAACGCGTTGCTGCCGGACAAGAACGCTTCAATAGCAACGTCTGAGGAAAAGCAGGAGTATCTCGCCGCTGAATGTAAGCGGACGGGATTCCATGAGGCGTATGATGAAATTGAGGCAGAATTAGAGTCGATGAACGTTAGTATTGATGATGTTCTTAAAGGGATGGCTCAAGAGAAGACTCTTCGTTCTCTAATTGACCTCAATCCCCGAAAAATGTGATTGGTCACGGAGTGTGGGTATTGTGGTTATTCGCCAACGGCTTTGTCGAGGGTGTGAGCGATGAACGAATTCAGACTCTCTTCGTTTGCTTTTGCAGCAATAGCTAACTTTGCATGAAGTTCAGGAGGGATCCGTAGATTAAACTTTCCCGAATAGGGTTTGTTGGGCTGTTCTCCTCGTTCTTTACAAAAGGCAAGGTACTCCTCTACCGACTCTCGAAAGGCTTTTTCAAGCTTGGCAACATTGTTTCCCTGAAAAGTACGATTTGTCAAGTGTGGTGCAATTCACAACTCTACTCACCTAAAGCGATGAATGAAATAGCTCCTTCTTTTGGATAATGGTTGCACAGAAACACAGATTTCTTTATAATGAAGATATAAAGAGAGGTATTCTTATGAAAGAGCGATCTAGGCTTACGGTGGACATGTCTGTTGAGGAGCACATCTGTTTAAAGATGGCATGTGCGAAGCTTGGTATTAGTATGAGGGAATTTTTGTTAAATTCTGCGTTTGAAAAGATGGAGGAGATAGAGGATGAGTGGTTAGCAGATCGAGCTAGGGAAACGCTTAAGAACATTCGTTCAGGGAAAGAGAAGAGTATTTCGTGGACGGAGATGAAGAAGCGCCTTGCCTCATGAAATATCACATTGAAGTTGCGGAGAAGTTAAAAAAACAGCTGGTTCGGCTTCCAAAAAAAGTTAAGGCACGGATTATCGCCAAGATTGATTCTTTGGCTGAGAATCCGAGGCCAGGCGGCTGCAAAAAGTTAAAGGGGAGCCAGCGTTCTCCTTTCTATCGCGTGCGTGTTGGAGAATATCGTATTATCGATTCAATCGAAGACGATGTTTTGTTGATCCTTGTTATTGACATTGGACATCGGAAGGAAGTGTATCAATGAGTTGTTGTGTGGTATTGATGGCGGTGATGCACGCGTATTGTGATGGTGGGTGTGCTGCGTATTTTGCGTGATCGATTTCTTGTAGGAGATAGGAGAGTAGCTTTCGTTTGCGTTTAGTGAAAAACGTGCTTTTCTTGATGATGGTGAGCAGTTCTTCTGTCGTTGCTGTTTTGGCAGAAGGGTTTTCGCTCTTTTCGATGTATGTTTTGATGATGTTGCTTAGCGTGGTGTAGAAACCGTCAATGGGTGTGGCACCGTTTTGTTCTGCCTCGTTTTTTAATTGTAAGAGCTTTTGCTGTGCTTCTGTTAGAGGGTTAATTGTTGGTACGGTTTTTTCTTTTCGGCAACGGGTTAGTCGGCGCAGGAGGAGGGCGAGAGTTGTTAAGATAACAGCTAAACCTGCCGCTGTTGTGTATTGCAGGAGGAGGTGTTTTCTTTCGAGAAGGATGGTTTTTGCACTTTTTGTTTGGATAGGTGTGGGGATGGAGGCGGAGTGTTTAAAGGTATGAGCGGTTGTTACAGGAGGAGGTGGCAGGGGCATTGTTTTGGCGATGGGGATAGAGAGTTGAGTGGAGAGCATTTCGATGGTGGGATTGAGAGGTGTGTCTGTTGGCTCGAATAGAATCAGGAGAGGGGGTAGTTCGATGGTCTTTGTCTGCCATGGTTCGAAGGTGTATTGTAGGCGTGTTTGTAAGGTGTTGTCTCTTTCTTTGATGCGCTCTTGTTTGCCTTTGAGGAGGAGGTTGTTTGTTGTGGCAGCAAGGATCTGGTCGATTCTTAGGCTATTGAGCTGGTAGTTTTTTGGTGATGAGGCTTCGATGGTGATCGTCAGCTGATCTGATAGTGTGAGAGGTGTGGGGGATAGGGTAACAGAGGCGGTGAATCCTCCTTGTCGTGTTCCTTCCCATGCTGGCGTGCTGTATACAGGAAGCAGCAAGGGGAAGAAAAACGTACAGACGCAAAGAGGTAGAAGAAATCTTTTTCCCATTGCTGCTTAACCTTGCGATCTCTTTGTTAGGGAGGCAAAGTATGCCTGAAGGGTATGAGGGCAGTCCAGTGCTGTGTTTAGCTCGGCAAAACCTGCTCCTGCTCGTTGGCAGATGCGTTTGATGTTTGCGATTCGTTCTTTTGCTGTCTGTCGGTATTGCTTTCTAAATGCTGCGTTGTGGGTATCGATGAGGGCTTCTTTGCCGCTTTCGATGTCGTTGATGCGGACGATACCCACGTCAGGCAGCGTTTTTTCTCTTGGATCGGTAACGAGAAAGAACGAGGTGTCGAAGCGTTTTGCTGCGATACGGAAAGCTGCTTGGGGAAACTCGAAGAGGGCATCGGAGAGGATAAATAGCAGTGATCCTTGTCGGAAAAGGTTGTTTGTTGCTTCGAAGACGCCTGTGCAGTCTGTTGTCGTAGAGCTCTTTTGTCGCATTAAAAGCTGTTGCAGCAGTATCAGAGCATGTTGAGGGCTTTTGCCTAAATGGAGATGCCCTTCGACTCCTTTGCCGAAAAAGACGGCCCCTACTTTGTCGCCATTTTCTATCGCGGAGAGAGTTAACATTGCGGTGGCTTCTGCAATCAGCTCTGCTTTGTTTTGCTTTGCCGTACCGAAATTCGATGACGATGAGATATCGATGAGGAGGATGACGGGCAGCTCGCGTTCTTCGCAAAACTGTTTGACGAAAGGGCGTCCTGTGCGCGCCGATACTTTCCAGTCGATGGTGCGGACATCGTCGCCTACGACGTATTCGCGTAAGTCAGCGACCTCGATTCCTTTGCCTTTGAATGCTGAGTGGTAGGATCCGGCGAGGGCCGTTTGGACGTGTCGACGTCCGCCGATACGCATCTTGCGTATTTTTGTGATGAGTTCTTTGGCTGTATTAAGGGATGACGACATTGTTGAGGAGGCGGTTGATGACGTTGTCGACGGTGATGCCGTCGGCTTGTGCTTCGTATGTCAGCCCTAGGCGGTGGCGCAAAACAGCTGGTGCCATGGTTTTGACATCGTGGGGGGAGACAAAGGCGCGTTTTGAGAGAAAGGCGTGTGCTTTGGCTGCTTTTGTGAGTGCTAACGTCGCTCGTGGCGAAGCGCCAAAAGTAAGCATCTTGGCGGTATCGAGGCTGCCCACCTTTTTGCCGCGCGTTGCTACGACGATATCGACGATGTAGTCGACAATTTTTGCATCGACATAGATGTCCCCTACTGCTGCTCTCGCTGCAAAGATATCTGCAGGGACAGCGACAGCTTTGACTTTTTCTTTTTTCGTTTCGATCAGCAGGCGGTACAAGATTGCTTTCTCTTCCTCTTTGGTGGGGTAGTTGAGACATACTTTCATTAAAAAACGGTCTTGTTGTGCTTCTGGAAGAGGGTAGGTGCCTTCTTGTTCAATCGGATTCTGTGTTGCCATGACGAGGAAAGGGTGCTTGGCAGCAAACGTTTCTCCTCCGATTGTTACCTGTCGTTCTTCCATCACTTCTAAAAGGGCTGATTGGACTTTTGCAGGAGCGCGATTGATCTCATCGGCGAGGACGATATTGGCAAAAACAGGCCCTTTTTGTACGGAGAAAGTGCCGTCACGAGGGTTGTATATCGATGTGCCGATGAGGTCAGAAGGGAGTAGATCGGGGGTGAATTGTATCCTGCGGAATGTACAAGCGACAGCACGTGCTAATGTCGTCACGGCTTTTGTCTTCGCCAACCCCGGCATTCCTTCAAGCAACAGGTGGCCATCGGCCAACAGGGCGATGAGCAGTGCTTCGACAAGAGTATGCTGGCCAACGATGACCTTGGCAATTTCCTGCTTTAAAGCTTGAATTTTGTCCTGTGCCTTGCGCACAATTGCATCTTGGTCAGCAACGACAGAGGTCACAGTTTTCTCCAGAGATTTTATTAAGACTGTTTTAAGACCTTTGCCTAAAAAAAGCAACAGAGAGGGTGCTCTTGTGGGTAAACGATTGATACAAGAAGAGCTTGATGTGATAGCCAGCCAGATCCTTGCTGGAGAGAAGCAGTGGGGCGATTTGGATCACTATAGCGATGACGACAAGAACATCATCTTGGATCTGATACGCAAAAAGGTGAAGGGTCGGGATGGTGGCACGAAGCGTGTGTATGAAGAGAGGCTCTGGAAAAGTTATGAGCCTACGTATGTATATGATCTTTATCGCGGAGACATCGCCTACCTTGTTAAGCAGATTGACTTGGGCCTATTTCCTCCTCACCTGATCAAAGAAGAGACGCCTCTTGTTCAGCGCAGACTGTTGGAGGAGTGGAACCGCAAGTTATCCAGACATGATCTTGCCATTGTCTTTTCTTCTATCGGACCTGACTATGCAGAGGCGGTGTTGCAAGAAGCCAGCCAGGCGCTGAGGGAGGACATCCTGTTTCGTATGGAACACCTTCGTGACGATGCAACGGAGAGAGAGTATGAGCTTGCTTGTGCGAAATTTTCGGTGATTACTGCCCAGTTTCTTGACGGTTGTGAGGAGATCTCTTCTCAGACGCGCAAGAAGTTAAACGACTATTTACAGCAGCTAAGAGAAGGGCTTCTCAAATACGCTTCTAAGCTCCCAAGGAAATTGGGTGTTCTCGAGAGTCTATCGCATCTTTCCTCGGCCCAATGGGCGAAGCTTGCGGGGTTAACACCGCGTCAAGAGATGGCCTCTCTTTTTATCGCTTTGCCTCAAGATATCATCGATAAACTTATTGCTCCTTTGCCTTTGTCGCAAAGAGAAGACGTTATGCAATTAGTTGCTTTTAAAAAGAAAGAGTTGCAGAAAAACATGAATGCATTTGGACGATGTATAGAGAGCCTTATTAGCTGGACGAAGACAGTTGAAAAGATCGGGATGATGCAAGACGATGCTTTATAAATTTATAGATAACAACACGCTCAAATGATAGCGACTTTCTTGAATTAAATAGGATTTCGT
>JAFITR010000149.1 GCA_017116025.1 Simkania negevensis | reverse complement strand
TACCACCCATTGTAACCAAAAGACATTCCCAAGCTGTTAAAAGAGATTGATTCTTGCGACCTTGTGTGCGGTTGGAGGATGGGCAGGAAAGACCCTTGGATTAAGAGAGTGATATCGAGATATGCTAACAAGATTCGTGGGCGTATCCTTAAAGATGCGGTGCATGATATCGGCTGCTCGCTCAAGGTATACCGTAGGAGCTGCTTGGAAGTGATCAAGCTTTATCACGGCATGCACAGATTTTTGCCTGTCTTATTCGATATTGAAGGGTTCCGCGTTAAGGAGATCCCAGTAAGTCATCACAAGAGGATGCGGGGCAAGAGTAAATATGGTATATTCAATAGGTCCTTGGGGCCCATTGTCGATCTCTTTGCCGTGAGGTGGATGCGTAGGAGGCATCTCAAATATCGTATTAAAAAGGACGTATAGGCTTTATGGATATGTACATACGTTCTTTGTTGTATCCGCTTGGGTTTGCCGCAAGCCTCTTCTTCTCTTTGCGTTTCGTTATTCAATGGCTACAAAGTGAGAAGAGGCGAACAAGCTATACGGGCCGCTCATTTTGGGTATTATCCGTTGTGGGTAATCTACTCATGTGTCTACATGGCATTATTCAAGTGCAGTATCCTATCGCTCTGATACAAGGTTGTAATGCTGTTATTGCAAGGCGCAACCTTGAGTTGATGTTTTCGTCAGCTCGCCCGCGACGTTTCTATCTTGTCCTATTCTATTTGCTTGCCGTTACTGTTGTTGTTACAGCGTTGTTCGTGTTGCAGGGCCTTTTTTTGATCGGTTATGTCGACTGGGTACGCACACCTAGCTTGCCATGGCTTGGATCATTTTGGAGATCGGCATCGAGGGTGATGAGATATTCACCTTCGGCAGCTTTAAAACCTGCGTCAAAACCGCTCGTCTGGCCATAGTTTTTTTCGAAAACAATCAGCCGCAAAAAAGCCTTTTGACTCGCCAATTCCTTTAGGACATCAAGCGACGCGTCCTGGGAGCCATCGTCGATGCATATCATCTCCCACGGCTCTCCAAGCAAGCCCATCACCTCTTCCACTTCTCTAACAAGAAGTGGGATATTCTCTTCTTCATCCTTGATCGGTATGACAATAGAGTATTTCATCATCATTTCGCCTGGGAAAATCTACGCCGAGGTCTCCTCTCACGTTTCCTCGGCACACCTCCAATCTCTTCTATATACGAATAGTAGGCACGCTGCCAATCAATAAAATTCGCCCTCGTCGAGGGATCGATCATTGAACGCATCTCCAGCAACGCCAAAGCCATAGGGAACTCCTCATTGTCCATAATCCTACGGAAACGCTTATTTGTACTTTTCAGCTTACTTGGATCCTGTAAGGGAGTCATCCGATATTGTGCATTCAATACAAAATTCATCGAACTACGCATCTTTCGGGGGAAATGAGCAAACGCATCGACAAACACCGTATGAATTAGATGATCGATCAGATCGTTGATCTTTCCCAAATGGAGAGAGGTCTTCCCTTTCTGCAAAAGCGGCTCAATCGCACGGACAAGGAGAGGAAAGAGGATAGAAGAGACAAGAACGGAGCGGGGCAAAGAATCCGGAGAGCGGTGTAGAATGAGGGTATCAGCAAGGTTGAGGTATGCATATATCTCCTTATTACACTCTCCCTTAAGATGCTCTGCTAGAACAGGGAAAATCAGCTCCAACAGCCCTGCTTCAGTCATATACCTGAAAAAAGGAGCCCCTGCACCCGATTCAAGCATCTTAAACATCTCTTCCAACACCCTTGCAGGAGCGCTTTTTAAAATCTCCTCACGGCACTCCTCAAGAGAGGCCATCGTCTCCTTTTTCACCCTGAGGGTAAAGCGCGCACAAAATTTCAAAAGTCGGATCATCCTGACAGGGTCCTGCTTGAAACGCATCACAGGATCCCCTATCGTCACCAAAAGCCGTCTCTTTACATCTTCGACACCACCGACGTAATCGATAATTGTCCCCTCTGAAGGATCATAAAAAAGAGCGTTAATGGTGAAATCGCGCCTGACAGCGTCCTCCTCAACAGTGCCCCAACAGTTATCGTGGATAATCAGATCGCTCTCATTGATGTCCCCAGAGCGAAAAGTTGCTACTTCAATGATCTTGCGCCCAAAACGCACATGGGCCAGACGAATAAGCTTAACATAGCCTGCGCTCCAAGTCAATGGAAGTAACGTGACGAACAAGCAGAAAAAGTACTTCAGCTCTTCTCGCATAGCAGGCCTCGTCGTCTGGGTAGTGCTCATGGTCGTCATACCTTGGCTATTCGTCCATTTCAACATCATCTCCACCGCAGCGTTAGAAATCCCTATTGCCCTTGTTATCCCCCTCATCCTCGTTGTTCTCGTTAACAGACTATCATTCCGGATAGGCATCTGTATTGTCGTGTTATGCGCAGCTTTTTCTCTCTACAAGCCCCTCTTTATGACGCGTCTGTTAGAAGGGCTTGACTATAGAATGCGTGACATCTCTTTCAATATCAGAGGCCCCATCAAGCCCACAGGACAAGTCGTTATCGTCGACATTGACAACAAGAGCTTACAAGAACTAGGACAATGGCCTTGGCCTCGCACGGACATCGCTAAGATGATCCACAACATCCTTGCCGACGGGGCAAGCGTCATCGGCTTCGACATCGTTTTTCCCAATCCCGACCGCCTCTCTCTAGGAAATTGGGGAAGACGTCTCGACGGTCTTGGAATCAAGATGGAGCTACCCGGTAAGACGGCAGAAGAAAGCAAAAAACTTATCCATGAAGAGAACTGGCAATTTTATGTTCCTCCAGAAACAGTAAAAAATCTTGTTTTCAACGATTGGGAAAAGCGTTTTATCAAAAAAAACTCCGACTTTGACGTATCAGATGAAAAGGCTGAAGAACGAGAGAGGCTACTCATAGAAAAGCACTTACAAGAGCAGCGCATCGATTGGGACGAACAGCAACGGCTTGCCAAAGAACAAGCTGACTACTTAGGGAAAGAATACGCCATCTTGCC
>JAFITR010000148.1 GCA_017116025.1 Simkania negevensis | reverse complement strand
AAAAAGGCAGGCTGAGGAGCTGTCCCATCATCAGAGGGCCTAACGATCCATCGAATTCACTTTGAGGAAGCTTAACAAATTCTAGAGCAAAACGCGCAGCGAACATCAGAGCGATGTAGAGTCCCGTGAACGCCCCTGGTCTAGCAAGCCAAGCAGCCTTTCTTTTTGCCCAGAGCGGGAAAAAGAGGCAAAAGAGAGCGAGATAGGATATCGCTTCGTAAAGCTGTACAGGGTGACGAGGGAGAGGGGCAACACCCTCAGGACTGTTGCCGAAGATAACCGCCCAAGGCAAGGTTGTCACCCCGCCAACGATCTCTTGGTTAAAAAAGTTTCCTATCCGAATCGCAAAGCTAACGAGTGCCGAAGGAAGGCAAGCCGCGTCGAGGAGGGTGAGCAGTTTAATATGAGGGAATTTCTTGCGCACCGACAGGCGGAACAAGGCAAATCCCACAACAGCCCCTACAACGCCACCATGGCTTGCCAAGCCCCCTTCCCACACTTTGACGACATCAAGAAGATTGTGGGCAAAGCGCGTCTTCCAATCGTAGAAGAAAACATGGCCTAGACGTGCTCCTACTACAACACCGATGACGATATACCACATCATCTTGTCTACTAAAAGAGCGGCACACCTTTTGTCTCCATCGACAAAAGCAACGGCTGCTTTACGCATCAACAAATAGCCCGCCACGAAGCCTAGAGCAAAAAAAATACCGTACCAGCGCACAGGGTGCCCCACAAAAGGAAGTACAAACGCCGTCGGGTCAGGATTCCAATACAACCAAGTTAACATAAATCAATCAGCAAACAATTTTTATGGATGGGGTGCAATCATTTTTTGTGGTAAAAAATGTTTTAAGTACAGTACAACAACTTCTCCTGAGGGGGATTGTGTTTGGAACGTGGCAGAGGTGGTTCTAGAGATGCCAAGTAAGCGGAAAATTTGCCTCTGCTACAAGCGGTATTAATCACGTGGAGATTTCTAGAACGCTTTCTAAGAAACTCTTCGCTTAGGCCTGCGTCCCGAATGTTCTCTCTAATCACTGATATACGTTCTTTTCCTAGCGACGATTGCTCATATGGAAGCAACCTTGTTATAAAGTTGAATAAGATCCTATCTTCATTAACGAATTGGTTAATACCCCATTGATTTGCATAGATGCCTAGAAAAAGAGCGTTAGCAGTAAGAAGCTGCTCCTTGGTCGTGATATGGTATCTTTCGTTCAATTTGCGTGTTTCTGATATCTGCCCTAACAACTTTAACAGCTCTGGATAATTCTCTCTTGTGATTCCTTCACATTGGGAGAGCAGGTCGTAAATGAGTTCAGCCAAGAGAGCACCCTTTTCCTTAAGTCTTTGCTTCCACTGAACAATTTCTGCAGAATTGGAATCATCGGGTCGCTCGCCTTGCTCATCGCTAAAGCCTTCTTGAAGAAACCAGATAAGGTCACTAACACCGTGAATCTTTTCTAACTCCTTTTGATTGTTGTTGTAAAAGTCTAGTAACTGCCAGTATTGCCTGTTTTGATCTGCGAACTTGTCTTGCCCTGTGGAGAGGCTCTCGTGCACAGTCACGTCGTCGGCGATTGTTGGGAAAATTATCTTAGCAGCGCGCAAAAACTCACGCTCCTGAACAAAAAGAAGCTGATGAAGAGTCTTTACAAGCGAATATCTCTCTCCCATGAACTTCTGTTGTTGGAGAACAATCTCCTGGAATCGTACCCGATCGCAGCTGGGAGTTGAAGTTGATGGCGGGCGGATGTAATAATTTACAGAAGGGTGCTCTTTCTTTATCTCATCCTCTTCTTCCGCGAGAACCCGTTCTTGTTCCTTCATGTCATACAGCCTCTGATTAACAGTACGTATCTCGGTTAACAGAGAACTCAGAGCGGGATGGTCAGCTCTCAGGCGGGTTTCGTTCGCCGTTTCAAAAGCACATTGTGCTCCGATTAACTGCTTAAAGGTGTTTTCCAAATTATCCGTTGCCTGCAGTAAAGCAGAGTGTTCTTCTGCTGGATGAACTGCTGAGGCAGGGAGGCTAACAACACCTTCTTTGGAGACAACATATCCTTTAACAACGCTTAAGCAACGAGCCATCGCTTGTTGAAACTGGTCTGGCGCACCGGGGGAGACACTATGAATTGTTTTGTCGTAGGCCAACAAGGCTTGTTCGAACCTACTATTCGCCTCTATGAAGGCATTTTGAGCCGCCTCGTAGTTATTTCGAGCCTCTGCAAAGCAGGGGTGGTATTGTTCATCATAGCTGCGTTGTCGTTCGATATAGATGTTCCGCGCGTTAACGCGACGTCTTAGCACAACAATTCGAACCTTTAAGTGGTCAAATTCTTGTTGTGGGATGCTCGAGCGTTTCTCCGTAAATCGTTCCGGAAACTCAAACGACATCGTTTGCCATATTCGACCAGAAAAGGCTGCAGCCAGCTCTTGTTTGGCTGCTTCGAGCAGCTCGCATATACCGCCGGCACTTGTGGCAGGGAGGCTCTCTGCACCAAGAGCCCTGCTAACAGCGTTCGTTGTACTACCCTCGATCTGCTTTATTTTTTCAAAAAGCGTTGCAGAGGGCGTCCCGTTCAACGACTTGACAAAAGAGGAGAGCATACTGAAAGGACCGAAAACAATTTTGACGACCAAGAGAGCACGTGCGGCAGTAGAAGATCTCTTATCTTGATTCATCGGTCTCTTTCTACTTATCCCGTAAAAATTTACAGGAGAGCTTCCTCTACTCTGAGTGGCTCCAATTGGCATAAACGAACCTTATATTTTGGTATTTTAAATGATTTCCAACCGATTATAATAAAAAGTATTTTCTTTGACAACATGCAATCATTATTATCATGACGTGCAAACAGAGAAGTAAAGTCGTCAATAAAGTCGCCGCAGTCATCATCCTACGAAGCTTCCTCGATAGCAGGGGTAGCGGCTTGTAAGTAGCTATCCCGCAGGGAAATTGCATGAAGATTTGATTTGATAGCTAACCCCCCAAAAGGAGTATTATTTTTTCTCCAGACTGAAG
>JAFITR010000147.1 GCA_017116025.1 Simkania negevensis | reverse complement strand
AGACCTTCGGCCTGTAAACATGCGATTATTTTTTGACAAAACTGCCAAACTCGAGTAGGCCTTCGGCCTAAAAATGGTACAGTACAACCACATAGGTAACACTATCCAACCACATAGGTAACACTATCCAACCACATAGGTAACACTCGAGTCTTTTCAAGAAGAGTGTTGTCATGCGGGTTTTAATCCATGAAATTTCAAGCTGCCGATGATGATTGTACGGCACTGGTCGGAAGAGGTATATTCAGCATGTACGGTATAGAGTTCTTCTGACTTTTGTTCATAGACTTCAAAGCCTTCGATATGGCCTTCACCGCCTTTGAGCTCCCAAGCAATTTTTTTGTTGTCTTTGACGCCTTTTCCTTTTACTTGGCCGAAGACGCCATTTTTCAGTTCGATGGCAAAGCGATTGTTGGTTACGTTGGTAATCGTAAAACGGTTGATCATCTTTTCCGACATCCCTTCAACAAAGACCTCTTGTATGGCAGAGATCGTTCCCTCTTTATGGGTAACGTTCCATGTAGCGGCGAAGACGAGCTCGTCGATGGGCAGGTTGAAGGAGATTGTCCCATCGACTTCCCAAGTTCCTGGGGAGAAAATAAACGTATGTAGAGTCGTCAAAACATAAACCTTCTAGAATAGATACTTTGGAGGATTCCAAGAGCGGCCATTGTAGCCAACAGGGAAGAGCCGCCATAAGTAACAAGAATAAGAGGAACGCCTGTTACTGGAAGAAAGCCAAGCATCATGCCCATATTGATCAGTACATGGACAGCAAGATAGACAGTGATCCCTGCCGAAAGCAGTCGTCCAAAATAGTCTTTTGCTATTGCCGTAACCTGAAATCCAAAAGAGATAAGAGTATAGAAGAGAATGATGAGTAAGAGCAATCCTAAAAAGCCGAATTCTTCTCCGAAAGCAGAAAAGACAGAATCAGTGTGCGTTGCTGGTAGCCAGCCTCTTCCTGCATAGGTGCTCATGCGCCATCCTTGTCCAGTGAGTCCTCCTACTGATATCGATGTTAACGCCGCAGATTGGTGGTGGGTTTGTGGATTAAAACGTTCATACTGGTAGTCTTTGAGGAAGAGTGTTGCATATGGACGCAAGTCATCATGGGGGAGCACATCGAGGAGCAAGAGCATAGTAACGACGAGGCCGATAACACCTGCGATAGCCATAGCTCGCACGAGAAAAGGGTGTACGTCTCCAAAATAGAAGATACCTAGAGTGACGGGATAGAGAACCAGTGCCGTGTCAAGGTCTGGCTGGAAGAGGATCAAGATGAAGGGGATCCCTACAATAAGGCCGGAGAGCAGCGTTGTTTTCCACTGGCGCGATGCTCCCACTTTGCGTTCCAAAAACCAGCTCAAAGCAAAAACAACACCTAATTTGGCAATCTCTGAAGGTTGTACATAAAAATTAAGGAGGGGCATTTTGTACCATCTGTGAACACCGCGTATTGTAGGGGTGAAGTAGAGGCCTATTAGTGCCAGCACGATCAACAGGTAGAGAATCCATGCCCATTCTCTTAGTTTATTGTAGTCAAAGCCTGCGAAGAAGAGGTATACGCACCATCCTAAGGCAAACCATTTGAGTTGATTGATGACTTGAGCAGTAAAGAAACTTTCCTCCGAGCCGTCATAATTTTCTGTTGTATATGAAGAGATGACGAGTAAACTAATGACCATTAAAGAGAGGATGACGGGTAAGACCCTCAAATCGATCCGTTTTAAATACCAAGGATTCCACATGTCGACCAACAATGTTCAAGATCAGCACAACATCTATAACATGCTCTAGAAAATATATATATGGATATTGACTGGATTTTTTTAGACCGTACCACTTCGACGAACAGTTGGGTGCGAGAAGAGTGTGCTACATTCCAACGTGATTTACTTACTGTTGTTTCTGCTAGAGAACAGACGCGCGGATATGGGCGTTTGGGAAGGAAGTGGATTGCTCAGCGCGACACCAATGTCACGGCATCATTTTGCTTTTTTGCAGAAGAAGGATCGGTCGATCTGGTTAAGCTAACTATTTTGTTGGCCACTGTAATCAAAGAAGTGGTCGGTGGGTGTGGTGTTGTTGCTGCAATCAAGTGGCCTAACGACGTGATGGTGGAGAAGAAGAAAATCTCAGGTATCCTCTGTGAAACGATTTTTGTGGAAGGGGATATGCAGGCAGTGGTTGTTGGCTTGGGGCTCAATGTGAATATGACGGAGTCCGAATGTAGTATGATCGATCAACCAGCAACGTCACTCCTTGTTGAAACAGGCCAGCAGCACGACATCAAAGAGATCACAGAGAGGATTGCGACCGCTTTTGCAAGAAAGCTGCTTTGTTACATAAATAACCAGTGATCTCAATACTTGTAGTGGTTATTTCTGTAATAAAGCCATTCAAAAAAATGGTTTGCCTTTTTTAATGTTTTTTTATATGATTGATTGATTCATGCATGTGATATTAATTTGGTTGTCAATAATAAACATTAAAACAAGAGAGAAGATAGATGGCAGATCTGGCTAATGAAATATATTTTATACATTATTATTCCCTGGGGCTAGATCGATATCCGTTACAGCAAGTTGTTCGCATTCCTCCTGATGACAGCAGTAATCCACTAGCCTTTCTGGCGAAAGAAGCTCACCGTATTCATGAGGATGTAATCGTTCCCTTATTTCTTAGAGACGTATCAACAGCTAAGAAGATGAAAGAATATCTTGAAGCTAAAAAAGTGCCGCAACATCATCCCAACATTGTACGTCACATCAACAATCGAGCAGATTGGATCGAAGGGGTTAAAAGGGAAAAAAAAGATGTGTCATCCATTTCCGAAGCCATTTCAAGGATGGCCTCAAATGTTCTTCGCGCATATGTCGTTGATTTACGAACAAGAAGCGACCGAGATCTTTCCGTTACCCGCTCAACTGCAACCATTAACAATAATGCGTTGGTTAGAACTGCTTAACAGCGCGGCATCAAGGTTTTTTTCAGGTTCTCTCATCGCAACAAGGATCGGCTGGTAATGGGGGCTGCACAGT
>JAFITR010000146.1 GCA_017116025.1 Simkania negevensis | reverse complement strand
TTTAGCAGCGAAGATGTCTACTCATGTGGCTTCTCTCGACTTTTTGCTTTCCCTGAGTTTAGCGATGCTCTTGCTCTGTCGAATGCGTTGGCTCTATTTGAAAACCATCGTGCGATGCTTTCTATTGCGGGTGAGTGCACAAAGGCGGACGATCTCTCCTATTGGATAGGGAGTGATTTAGTGAAGTTTCTTCGTGGGATGGAGGGGTGCTCCGTTGTGGCGATTCCTTATCACATCAACATGTCTCCTGTGGGAGTGTTGGGAGTGTTGGGGCCGACCCGCCTCCCTTATAGACGTGTTTTTGGCCTGTTGGAGGGAGCATCGAAGCTGATAGGAGAATCGTTGACGACGAGCGTCTTTAAGCACAAGCTGAGCTATCGCCGGCCTTGTCGTGAGTCGTTGGATGTTGATTCGCGTGCCGGTTATCTTGTTGATCATACAGCACATGCGTTGTTAGAACACAAGAGCCATACAAACAGTAAAGAGAATGGATAGAGGTAATTAGAGATGGTAGAACATTCGGAGTCAGGGGAAGAGGGGCGTACTATTGGTGAGGAAGAACCTCTTGTTACGGAGCCTGTCGTTACGGAGATCGAGGAGGAGTTGCAGCCGGAGATTGATGAGGCAGAGGTCAATAGGAAGGAAGCTGAGGAGTTCAAACAGAAGTACTATCTACTTCTTGCGGAGATGGAGAATGCGCGTAAGCGTATGCAAAAGGAAAAAGATGGAGTGGTTCAGTACGCTGTTGAGAGCGCTCTCCTGGAGTTCTTGGGGCCATTGGACCATTTTGAAACCGCTCTGGGCTTTGCTGAAGGGATGTCTAGCGAGGTAAAAAACTGGGCAAAAGGTTTTGAAATGATCTTGCTGCAGCTGAAGGAAGTGTTGGCCAGCAATGGTTTTGTTGCCTTTGATGTAGAAAATGGAAAGTTTAATCCTCATGAGCATGAAGTTGTTGAGATTGTTGAGACAGTAGAAGAGGAGGACGGTACTGTGCTTAAGCAGTTTGCTAAGGGCTACCGTGTGGGTAAACGCGTACTCCGCCCTGCTAAAATCAAGATTGCGCGACGTCCAACAACAGAGGGTGAAGAGGCTGTGGAAGAGGAATCGTTTCAAGAAAAATCTAAAAATCAAGAAGAAGATAAGGAGAACTAAACAATGACGGAAAAAAAGAAAAGCCAGAGGATTATAGGGATTGACTTGGGTACGACGAACTCCTGCGTTTCTGTGATGGAAGGCAGCGAGGCGAAAGTGATCGCCAACGCTGAAGGAGCGCGCACCACACCTTCTGTTATCGCTTTTAAGGGTGATGAAATCTTTGTAGGGATCCCTGCAAAGAGACAGGCGGTGACCAACCCTGCTAAGACGATCACCTCAGCAAAACGATTCATCGGGCGCAAGTACGACGAAGTCGAGGGAGAGATGAAGACGATATCCTATCCGGTGAAGGCGAACAGCAATGGCGATGTCGTGATGGATGTTGACGGTAAGACATGGACACCTGAGCAGGTGTCAGCACAGATTTTGATAAAAATGAAAGAGACGGCAGAGGCCTATCTTGGTGAAGAAATTACCGAGGCAGTGATTACTGTGCCTGCTTACTTTAACGATTCCCAGAGGCAGTCGACAAAAGATGCTGGACGTATTGCCGGCTTGAATGTTAGGAGAATCATCCCGGAGCCTACAGCAGCAGCACTCGCTTATGGTTTGGATAAAAAAGGTGATCAGAAAATTGCTGTCTTCGACCTTGGTGGCGGAACGTTCGATATCTCTATCCTTGAGATCGGCGATGGGGTGTTTGAAGTCTTGTCGACTAATGGTGATACGCACCTTGGTGGTGATGATTTTGACAATGTTGTTATCCATTGGATGCTTGACGAGTTCAAGAAAGAAAACGGTGTTGACTTGAGTAAAGATCCGATGGCGTTGCAGAGATTGCGCGATGCGGCGGAGAAGGCAAAGTGCGAACTATCTGGCACGCAGACGACAGAGGTCAATCAACCTTTTATCACTATGGATGAGAGTGGTCCTAAACACCTTGCTTTGACATTGACTAGGGCAAAGCTTGAACAACTGACTTATAATTTGGTAGAAAGGGTGCGTGAGCCCTGTTTAAAAGCGTTGAAGGATGCTGGATTGACACCTGATGATATCCACAACGTCATCCTCGTTGGTGGTATGACGCGCATGCCTGCTGTCCAGACAACGGTAAAAGAAATCTTTGGTAAAGAGCCTTCTAAGGGGGTGAACCCTGATGAAGTTGTCGCTGTAGGTGCTGCGATTCAAGGCGGTGTGTTGGGTGGCGATGTCAAAGACGTTCTTCTGCTCGATGTCTCTCCTTTGACATTGGGTATTGAAACATTGGGAGGAGTGATGACTCCTCTTGTCGAAAGGAATACGACAATCCCTACACAGAAAAAACAGGTTTTCTCTACGGCAGGAGACAATCAAATGGCGGTGACCATTGTTGTCTTGCAAGGTGAGCGCGAGATGGCCTCCCATAACAAGGAAGTCGGACGTTTTGACTTAGCGGATATCCCCCCTGCTCCAAGAGGGATGCCACAGATTGAAGTGGCGTTTGACATCGATGCGAATGGTATCTTGCATGTCTCTGCAAAAGACAAGGCAACGGGCAAGGAGCAGAAGATCCGTATCGAAGCCAAGTCGGGCTTGTCTGAAGGTGAGATCGAACGTATGGTTAAGGACGCTGAGCTGCATAAGGAAGAGGACCAGAAGCGCAGGCAGGATGTCGAGGCGCGCAATAATGCCGATGCTTTAGTCTTCCGTGCTCAGAAGTCGTTGGATGAGTTTAAGGAGAAGCTGCCTAAAGAGGTCGTTGATGATGTCCAGCAACATATTGATGGTGTGAAAAAAGCGTTAGAAGGCGGCGATATTGAAGCGATCAAGCAGGCAACAAGTGCGTTAGAACAGCATATGCAGAAGATCGGTGAAGAGATGCAAAAAGCGTCGGCTGCTGCAGGTGCTGCTACTGGCGCTCCTCAAGCTTCGGCTGCTCAAGGAGAAGGAGCCCCGTCGTCGCAGCAAACA
>JAFITR010000145.1 GCA_017116025.1 Simkania negevensis | reverse complement strand
AAAGGGTTAAAGCATGTCATCTGCTATAGCTACTGTTATCATTGCAATAATCATTCTGGGACTTGCTCTTCTCGGCCTTGCTGCCGGGTTGATCCTATCAGGTAAACCAATCAAGCGTGGTTCGTGCGGCTACGATCCCAACAAAAAAGATAGCAAAAAATGCGATGATTCCTCTATGAATTGCGATCTCTGTGGCCGTAAAGACAACGAGGATGATGAGCAATAAATTAATGCTATTAAACGCAAAGTTTCTCTGATCTATCTTCGCGTCTTCTTCGCGATCTTCGCGTTTAAGGCAATTACACTTTTGGAGGGGGTATGACGCTAACATTGAAAAGGGGTGAGAGCACCGACGAGATTGTCGACACGATGCCCACTGCAAAGCTGAGGAAGATTGCGCAGAAGGCAATAGAAGGCGAGAGGTTCTCATTTGACGAGGGCTGCTATCTATTCACCTGCGAAGAAGGTGATGCGGTGGCCTTGCTTGCTGACTATGCTCGTAAAAAGCATGTGGGCGACATCGTTTACTATGCTTCTACGCTATACATCCACCCGACAAATCTCTGTGAGCTGTCGTGTCCGATGTGTTCGTTCTATGCCAAACCGGGGTGGGACAAGGCGTGGTTTTTGACTCCTGAGCAGATTGAGCAACGCGTTAAAGCGAATCTAGACAAGGAGCTTACGGAGATTCATTTTGTCGGTGGGCTGTGGCGCGACTGCAACCTCGACTATTACCAAGATGCATTCGAACGGATCAAAGCTCTAGACAGCGCGCTACACATCAAAGCTCTTAGTGCTGTAGAGTACGACTTTCTTGCCAAGATGCACGGGATCACTATCGAAGAGGTCTTTGACAAGATGATGTCTTGGGGACTGGGATCGCTGCCCGGGGGTGGGGCGGAGATTTTGGTTGAACATATACGCAAGCAGCTTGCTCCCCAAAAGATCACTTCTGAGGAGTACCTCGATATCCACAGAAAAGCACACAGCAGAGGATTACGCTCCAACATCACCATGCTTTTTGGCCATGTTGAAGAACCTGAACATATCATCACCCACCTTTGCCGCGTCCGCGAGTTACAAGATGAGACACAGGGGTTCAACACCTTTGTCCCTCTGAAATACCATGAGGAAAACAACGCTTTAGGCAAGCGCAAGAAGAGGTTAAAGTCGAAAGATCTTAGACGTGTCTATAGCGTATCACGGCTCATGCTCGATAACGTTAAAAACCTAAAAGTGTTATGGAACTACGTTGGGGTGGAAGAAGCACAGGCAATGTTACGGTGTGGAGCGAATGATTTCTCCGCCACCTCCTTAGACGAACAGATCATTGTCATGGCGGGGGGCATCCGAGTCAAGATGACCAACGACGCCATTGACAAACTGATTACAAGTGTAGGGCGTACACCCCAGCGCATCCACTCTGGCCACGACTATCAATGTTAAAGATCGGTATCGTCCAATATACAAATGCGATCCCTTTTCTACTGCCTCTTCAAAATGGGGCTGTAGCTTTTAAAGCTGACTGGACAATAGCCCCTCCTTCCCGCCTGAACAGTTTGCTTAGGGAAGGGTTGCTCGATTGTGCGCTCATCAGCAGCTACGAATACCTCATACACGGGAAGCTCTACCGTCCTCTTTTTCCCAGCTATGGCATCTATGCAACGGGCGCTGTACAAAGCGTCCTTTTTTTCCACACCACCCCTCTGGACGACCTCCCACAGCTTGTCACCCTCACCTCAGAAAGTGCCTCTTCGTCGGCTTTGCTCAAGATTTTATGCCACCACTATTGGAAGCAATCGCCTTCCTTTACCTCTTTTCAGACATTAGATGAAGCACTGCTTCATCCTGCCTTCCTCGTGATTGGCGACGATGCATTAATGCTACACAACAAGACTGCTATCCCCTCTACAGACCTTGCCGAAGCATGGACAAAGGCCACAGGACTCCCCTTTGTCTTCGCCCTCTTCTGTGCGCGTGCAGATCTTCCCAAAGACAAAGAGGCAGGTATACGAGAATTTGGAGACGCTCTTGAAGCGACTATTGCTTGGTCCCAAAATAACATGGCTGCGGTAATCAGCCAGGCAGAGAGAACACTCTCATTACCCCGGGTCAACATCGAAGAATATTACTCCTGCCTCAGCTATCTATTGGACCAGCAAGCAGAACAGGGGCTGAACAAATTTGAAACACTTACTAAAAGCACGCCTTATGCCTCCAAGCTATAACAAAGAATCGCCCGAGACAATCCAACAGCTTTTTGACCATATTGCAAAAAGGTACGATTTCATCAACAGCATGATGTCGTTACAGATGCACAAGGCGTGGAACAGCAAGCTCACCTCTTTGCTAGCACAACACAAAAATGGACGCGTTTTGCTCGACCTCTGTTGTGGTACAGGAGAGATCGCCTTTTCCCTGCTAGGCAAAGCTCCTGCTCTTCACAAAGCCTACCTGCTCGACTTCTCTGACAAGATGCTTGAGGTGGCGCGCTACAAAGCGGACAAAACAAGCCGCTCCAAAAAACACGACATTGCCTATCTTCACGCCGATGCACAAGCCATCCCTCTTGATAGAGAGAGCGTCGATATCGCCTCGACAGCATACGGTATTAGAAATATCAAAAGCCCACTAGCATGTGCTAAAGAGGTGATGCGTGTGTTGAAGCCCGAAGGGCTATGGGGTATTTTGGAACTCACACGTCCGACAAATCCTCTCCTCAGAGCCCTGCACACGCTATATCTGAAAACGTTTGTACCAACAGTGGGCAGACTCTTTGCCTCGAACAGAGACGCCTATAGCTATCTATCCGAAAGCATCAAACAGTTTACCCCCCCACAAAAACTCGCTGCAGTATTGCAAGAAGCAGGATTTGGCGACATCAAGACCGTTTCGCTTGCAGGAGGCATCGCGACCATCACCCTCGCCACAAAAGCGGTTAACGCGAATAACAAAAGAACATAAACGCGAAGAGCGCGAAGAGGCGAAGAAACGCGAAGAGGGTTAACGAGACAGCGGAAGGAACAAGATAGACAAGATAGACAAGATTCAC
>JAFITR010000144.1 GCA_017116025.1 Simkania negevensis | reverse complement strand
TTTCAAAACTGCCAAACTTTGGTTGTGAGCGATAGAAACTTGTTCTATAACTCAGCCGGAGAGTTGCGTCATACCCGTTATTGGTTAAATAAAACCTGAAGAGCCTTGTCGCCATTGTATGGAGGCAATGGCTAGTGGAGATAGAGGGTTTTGCAAGTATGCTTCGTTGCGCAAAACGCGTGCTGCTTCTTTGAAGGTGTTGTGGGATCCTGTGTAGTCGTCCAGGAGTAATACAGGTCTCTGCTCTTGGAGGTTAAGACGAGAGGTCACGCCCATCTTTTTTGCTACGTTGTTTTTGCGCTGTTCATTGTTGTGCAATTCTCCCTGACGATGGCTAGGAAGCTGTTTCCACGATAATAGATCGAGGTAGGCGGGGATATGGAGAAGTTGAGAAATGGCATGGCTCAGGGCATTGCGTCCTTGCCACGTCCGAGAGGGGAGGGTAATGATTGCGATAGGATTGATCTCCTTTTGCAAGAGGAGGAGGTGTTTTTTTACTATCTCCCACAACTCCATCGGCAGCCCTGTAGGACGGTCTGACAAAGGAAGTGTTGTACGTTGCTGCATGAACTGTACAAAAAGAGGGTGCCTTTGTCCTCCACTTAAAATGGCCGTGCCTTTTCCCAGATGGACACTTTTAAAAGCGGGTATGGTCACAAAGCGCTCTTGCAACCATGAGCTAATTGTCGCGAGGGTGGTGGGGTCTGCTTTGAGAGTAGCGGGAAAGGGGGAGCATGTGCTACAGCGTTGGCATCGTTGTGCGTCAGTATCGCCCAAAGCGTGGCGCAAGGTACGCATGCGGCACTCCTCTTTCTGCAAAGCGTATTGTTGCATTGCTGATAGTTCCGCACAGCGCACACGGTATTGCTGTTCATATCTTTGCAAATTAGGCGCCTCATCACGTCGAATCAGCAAATAGCACTGCTTGCCGCTAAAACTTCTCTTCTCCAAGAAATTCTGTTCAACAAGCTCTGCAACAGCAACAGTGGTCAGTGTTGGATGCAATCCCGTGGCCTGTTTAATCGCATTCACACCAAGAGGATCTTTTGAGAGGGCGATCGAATGTAGAATCTTTTGAAAATCCTGAAGCTTGGGTTGGGCCGACTCGATGAAATGGCGTTGGATGCGCAAGTCGGCAGGACTGTATAGCAGGATGCCGTAGGCGGGGAGACCATCTCGACCTGCTCTGCCAACCTCTTGATAGTAGGAAGTGATCGATCCTGGTATGTCAAAGTGGATCACATTGCGGATATTCGGCTTGTCGATGCCCATGCCCAACGCGTTTGTCGCTGCAACCACACGATAGCGGTCTTCGAAAAAAGCTTGTTGCAAGGAGCGCTTTTCTTCAGCAGCATATCCTGCATGGTACGCTGTTGCCGAAAACCCTGCCTGAGATAACGCATCGGCAACAAGCGTTGTGTTGTCTCTCGTTGCGCAATAGACGACCGTACAGCCAGGCAGCTGACTTAACAGTGCACGACAAGCAAACAACTTCTCCTCCACAGAGCTCGCTTCTGCTACTTCTAAACGGATGTTGGGGCGGTCCATTGAAGAACGTAACACAGGGAAATCCATCCCTGTTTGTAAAGAAAGCTGCTTGCAGATATCCCTCTCCGTATTTCGATTCGCTGTGGCCGTTAAGCCTAAGATGCGAACGTTAGAGTTCTTCTTTTGCAGATTCTGAATGTAATGAAGGATCTGGCGGTAGCTGGGACGGAAGTCGTGGCCCCATGTAGAGATACAATGTGCCTCGTCAACGACAACCAGACTGACAGGAAGGCTCAACAAGAAGTTTTGGCGGTCAACGTGGTCTAGCTGCTCCGGAGCAACAAAAAGAACGCGTATCATCCCCGACCTCACACCGTCCCGTACCAAAGCGTTCTCCTCATCCGTCTGGTCGCTGTTAATCGCTCCGGCAGGAATGCCATAGCGTTTGTTTAAATGGTTCACTTGATCGCGGATTAAAGCAAGCAGGGGAGACAAGACGACCGTTATCCCGTCGAGTATTGCCGTAGTAAGCTGGTAGATCAGCGATTTGCCATGCCCCGTCGGTTGGATAGATAACGCTCGTCCTTCTTTTAGTAAGGTCTCTATCGCTTCCAACTGCCCCGGACGAAAAGAAGAAAAGCCGAAGCGCTGCTGTAACACACAAAGCAACTCTTTCTCTGTAATATTTGTTTGCATCGATTAGGAGTCCTTAAAAAAAGGCAATTGTAATATTCCTAATGCTTAATTTACAATGGGCTAATGAACCATTCAGATATCCGTTGGATACAACGTTTTTCAAACTTTGAAAGAACCTTAAAGCAGCTTTCTCGTTTCGTCAAAAAAGGTAACCTTAATGAGTTGGAGCAACAGGGGCTCATTCAATCTTTTGAGTACAATTATGAGCTAGCTTGGAATGTGATCAAAGATTTCTATGAATTCCAAGGAGAAAGCAACATCCAAGGTAGTAAAGATGCCATCCGCTTAGCTTTTAAACGAGAGTTGATCAGGGATGGAGAGCTTTGGATGAAAATGGTTAAAAGCCGCTCACTTACCTCTCATACCTACAATGAAACTACCGCCGAAGAAGTTGTACATGCAATTTTGAATGAATATTATGCCGCATTTGCCAGCCTTCACAACACAATGACTGAAATCTTAAAAAAACAACAGTAGCATGCTTTTTGGTTTGACTGACGAGAATATCAAAAAAATTCGTGAGGTCTTTGCGCACTACCCACAACTAAAAGAGGTTATCCTCTACGGTTCACGTGCAAAAGGGACTTTTAAACACGGATCAGACATCGACCTAACTCTGAAAGGAACCTCTCTAGACTTAGCGTTATTAAGCCGTATAAGCGATGAGCTCGACCTTCTCTTACTTCCATATACCTTTGACCTCTCTATCTTCAAACAAATCTCCAACCAAAACCTCTTAGACCATATTGCAAGAGTCGGAAGGGTCTTCTATATCCCAAACTATATTCTCCCCATGGAGAGAGGTTGAGCCAGAATTTGATACAGGTGTGTCTTAATAAACGTGAATTCGACGCAAGCTTAACGTGAGTTCGATTTTTAACTGGCAC
>JAFITR010000143.1 GCA_017116025.1 Simkania negevensis | reverse complement strand
AGAGCAGCCTTTCAGGCTGCAAATATCGCCCTGGGGCCTAATGAGAGTTGTGCTAGTTGTTTTGCTCTGGGAAATAGCGTTCGATGATGTTTTTTGCTTCGTTGATTAGCCCACTCCACACCTCTGTAAAGTGTTCTTCTGTTATCTCTTCTGTCGAGAGAAATTCCGCACCGCGATATTCCCAGCCGACATAGGTAATGTTTTCCTTGAGCAGGGCTTCTTCTACAGATTCAAGATTGGCTCGTCGGTCATCGATAAAAACTACCCGTTTTGGTACGAATGGCAAGTAGCCCTATACATGAGGTTGATGGAAGGAATATTGTAGCACATTTATCTGGACTTTAGCCAGTCTGTTATTGTCTTATTGTGTTGGTTGGTAATTCAGGGGATAAAAATGGTAAAGAAGAAAAACAGGTTAGCGAAGGCATCAAGTCCTTACCTTTTACAGCATGCGGACAACCCTGTCGACTGGTACTCTTGGGGTGAAGAGGCGTTTACCAAGGCGCAGCAAGAAGAAAAACCTATCTTGTTGAGCATAGGCTACTCCGCGTGTCACTGGTGCCATGTGATGGCAAGGGAGTCTTTTGGAGACAAACGCACGGCGTCGCTCATGAACGAACACTTTGTCAACATCAAGGTAGACAAGGAAGAGCGTCCTGACATCGACGACGCCTATATGATAGCGACTCTAATCATGACGCAAGGCCATGGAGGGTGGCCCATGACCCTCTTTCTCACTCCTGATGGCAAGCCTTTTTTTGCAGGGACCTACTTCCCTCCATCCCCACAGGGGGAGACAACAGATTTTCCTTCCATCCTCAAACGCATTGCCAAAGCGTGGAGGGAGCAGAGGTCTAGTCTCGTTCGCCAGGCAGAGATGTTCACTCTCCAGCTTCAGGGCTCTTTCGACAACAACCAGTTGATGCCCATCAGCAGCAACGACATCGACACAGCATACCATGCTTTACACGCTACCTTTGACCCCATCCACGGCGGTTTTAGCAAAGCCCCGAAATTCCCCACCACCCCTGCCTTGTCTTTTCTTATCAACTACTACCAAACGACAAAAGAGCAAACCGCTTACGACATGGTTGTGCTCACACTCGATAAAATGGCCCATGGAGGAATCTACGACCAACTTGGCGGAGGCTTTGCACGCTACGCTGTCGATGAAGAGTGGCACGTCCCCCATTTTGAAAAGATGTTGTACGACAATGCTTTGCTAGCAACGACCTATCTCGAAGCGTACCAGCTGACCAACAAGCCATTATACAAAGAGATAGCAAAGGAAACGATCGACTTTATCCTAGAAGAGCTCGCTGCAGATGAAGGAGCCTTCTACTCTGCTATCGATGCCGACTCCGAAGGAGAAGAAGGGAAGTTCTATCTATGGAAGAAAAATGAGATAGATGATCTTCTCAAAAAAGATAGCGCGCTTTTTTGTAGCTACTACGATGTGTCAGAAGAGGGTAATTGGGAATGTAGCAACGTTCTTCATGTAAAGAGGTCTTTGGATTCCGTAGCAGAAGAACAGGGTATATCTGCAAAAAAAGCTATGCAAATCCTTGCCAAAGGGAAGAAGAAGCTTTTGGCTGTACGCAACAGGCGTATACGCCCTGCTACCGATGACAAAATTGTCGCTTCGTGGAATGCATTAGCGATTAACGCTTTAGCAACAGGAGCTGTCGTCTTAGAAAATCCCCGCTACTGTGAAGCTGCTGAGAAAGCGATGGCATTTATCTCCAAGGAGATGATGGATAGACAAGGAAGGATCTCTCATACCTGGCGTTGTAAAAAGCGGCAGAAAGAAGGATTCCTCGAAGACCACGCTTATATCGCTCAAGCTCTTGTCACTCTCTACGAGACCACGGGAAAGAAGGAGTATCTTGAGCAAGCAGAGCAAGTCACCCATATCCTTCTCACCAAATTCCGAGAGAAGAGGAGGGGATCTTTCACTCCGACAGCACAAGACCAAGAGAAGCTGTACATCCAAACATCAGAAGGTACAGACGACGCCCTTCCTAACGCAAACAGCATCGCCGCACATACACTTCTACACCTTTTTCGCCACACCCAAAAGGAGGAGCTGTTGCATATAGCAACAGAGGCCTTGACAGCATACGGTTCACAGCTCTCCTTACATCCTCATGCATTTTGCTCGCTTCTTATCGCTGTAAACCTCTGCCTCTCTTCTCCTTCTATCACCGAGATCACAGGCAAACGATCCTATATTGGTTCTCTTACAATAGGCAAGGCAACAGAAGAAGGGACGGCCAAAGCAGCTTCGCAACGCAACAATGCAGGCTATCGCCTTCTTGCCAACACGGGGTTGTTGACTTCTTCCATCGGCTTCGGATGCTACCGCATTGAAGACGACGAGCCCCTCCACGATGAAGCGATTGCTCTTGCCATCAACAAGGGTTGTAACCTGATCGAGACATCGACAAACTACAGCGACGGCAGCAGCGAGAAGGCGATAGGGAAGGTGTTGCATGAGCTCTTGCAAGAAGAAACGGTAGAGCGGAACGAGCTGATCATTATCTCTAAGACGGGATACGTTCAGGGAGCGTTGCTCAACAGGGCAAAGGAGAAAGAGAAGAAAGGTGCGCCCTATCCTGAAGTGGTAAAATACGCGCCAGACTGTTGGCACTGTATGCATCCCAGCTTTATCGAAGAGCAGGTTGAGCAGTCGCGCCTGCGCTTACAAGTCGAGACAATCGACGCCTACCTGATCCACAACCCCGAATACTTCTTCATGGCACAGCCTTATAAAGAGAAGCAGGCCGTTGGGAAACAGCGCCAACTATTCTATCACCGGCTAAAAAAAGCCTTTAAAGCATTGGAGAAGTGCGTTGAACGCGGCCTTATCCAATACTACGGTGTCTCATCAAATACCGCGATACTCCCTGCCGATCACCCTGATGCAACCTCTCTTGTCGCTATGCTACAGGCAGCTAAAGAGGCAGGGGGAGAGAACCACCATTTTAAAATCCTCGAGCTACCCCTCAACATCATCGAAAACAACGCAACACTTCTACACAACAACGATGGAAAAACCGTTCTTGAATACGCTAAAGAACATGCTGTTGCTATTCTTGCCAACAGACCTCTTAACGCTTTGTACAAAAACCAACT